>CAOKHI010000011.1 GCA_948468275.1 uncultured Clostridium sp.
TAGAAAAAAGGGAAATAAAAGGGAATTGATTTTATAAATTGCCCATCATATAATGTTAGCATAGAAAAATATAAATTTGCCTGGGACAAGTTTGTCTTGGGTATTTTTTTATGCTTTTCTCATAAATTTTAAAGAGGCGATTTATATGTTAATAGAAGAATATACTATTGAAAATACTACAGTAAAATTTTATGATGATTACATTGTAGAAAATGTAACTACTCAAAAAGAATACATAGATAATGTTATTATTAATTTAATAAGAAAAATAAATCCTTCTTTGTTGTAATTTGTTGCAATTACAGATATAATAAGCCTAAGTTAAAGACAAATTACAAGGAAAGGAGGAAATGTGCAAAATGGCACATATGCAATATATTTAAGAAAATCAAGAGAAGATATAGAGTCTGAAAAATATGGCGAAGGCGAAACTTTAGCAAGACATGAAAAAATTTTAACTACTTTAGCTGAAAAGCGAAACCTACATATTTCAAAAATTTATAGAGAAGTTGTAAGTGGCGAAACTATCAGTGAAAGAAAAGAAATGCAAAAACTTCTTAAAGATGTTGAAAATGAAAAATGGACTGGTGTTTTGGTTGTTGAAGTAGAAAGACTTGCTCGTGGGGATACTGCTGATCAAGGTAGAGTTTCAAAGGCTTTTAAATATTCTCATACAAAAATTATTACACCTGTTAAAACTTATGACCCTGATAATGAATTTGATGAAGAGTATTTTGAATTTGGATTGTTTATGTCTAGGCGAGAATATAAGACAATCAATAGGCGTTTACAAAAAGGTCGTGAAATTTCTGTTTCTGAAGGTAAATTTGTAGGAAATATTGCTCCTTTTGGCTACGATAGAGTTAAACTAAAAGATTCTAAAGGTTATACTTTATCTATTAATCAAGACGAAGCACCAATTGTGAAAGAAATTTTTAGACTATATACTTTTAAAAACAATACAATAGGCTCTGTTGTAAAACAATTAAATGATATGAATTTAAAACCTAGGATTTCTAATGAGTGGACGATTTCTTCTGTTAAAGACATTCTTTCTAATCCTACATATATAGGTAAAATTGTTTGGAATAGAAGGAAACAAAAAAAGAAAACGAAAAATGGACATCTTATCATTAGTAGACCTCGTAATCAAGATTATTTAATTTATGATGGATTACATGAATCTATTATTGATAATAAAACTTGGGAATTGGTTCAAGAAAAAAGAAAACAAAATACTCCAAAAGTAAAACATAGCCATCAAATTCAAAATCCATTAGTTGGACTTGTATTTTGTGAGAAATGTGGCAAACCTATGCAAAGGCGACCTTATACAAAAGCTGATAAACCTGCAACACTTATATGTTCTAATTCAAAATGTGATAATGTAAGTTCTAAACTTTATATTGTAGAAGAAAAAATAATTGAAGCTTTAAAAATATGGCTTGAAAATTATAAAGTAGATTATAACATTAGGGATAATTCAAATGCTGAAAATAATAAACTGATTGAAAAATCTATTATTTCTACTAAAAAAGAATTAGAAAAAGAAAATGCTAAACTTGATAAAATCTATGACTTTTTAGAAAATGGAATTTATAATAAAGATGAATTTATAAATCGTTCTAAATCTATAAAAGACAATATAGTAAGTTTAGAAAACAAATTAAAGGAATATCGTGAACTATTAAACAAAAATACCAAAATACAAAATGAGAAAGAAACCATGATACCTAAATTAGAAAATGTGATTGATTTATATGATAAGTTAGAAACTGCAGAAGATAAAAATATTCTATTAAAAAGTATTATTGCAAAAGTTACCTATTTAAAAACAGAAAAAGCTATAAAAAGTGATTCAGACCCTACAAATTTTGAATTACACATATATCCTAAAATACCTAGAAATAAGTAAATTGCATTAAAAAAAGGGGATAAATTATCCCCACCAAAAAGTTCTAGCAGCAGTTTTGCATGCTTCAACAATACTTTTTTCTGTTTCTACGCAGAAATCTTTTCCATCTTTTCGGTATCCACTAAGATATATTACTTTTAACTCTTTTCTTGTTCTTATAGTATTACCATGTTCTAGTACTACACTGGCTCTACCAATCTCTTTTCCTTGAAAACCAGCTCCACCTCCATATGTGGTATGAATATTATCAATATTCGCTTCCACCTCTACAAGAGTCACATCAAAAGCAATTTTAGGAGTACCGTAAGAATTTGTTGTTATAACAGGCACGCATTTAATCATAAAGTCACACTTTCTACTTGTTATTTAACAAGATTTGAAATAACAATTTACAGTTGCTATATAAAGTATAGCACATTTTACATAAAATTGCAAATTCACAAACATTGTATTTTACAGTCAATAGCTAATTGTAATCAATGTCTTTAGCTATTGACAACATCGTGGAGCATATTCTTCTGTTCCTATATCATTCAATATAGCTTTTGCTTTTTGATCTGGCATTCCAAATCTTTGTGATAAATATCTAAGTGAAGCAGCAAGTTCTCCATCTGGCCCTCCATACTGAGATATAATAAATTTTGCAAGTCTTGGATTTGGACATTTTATTTTAATTGGATATTCTAGTGCTTTATTATAAGTCCACATTAAAAGTTCCCCCTTTCCCATGGCCATGGTTCTTCAAGCCATCTCCATTTTTTACATGGATAATATATAGTAAGTGGTCCAAACATTTTTTGGTACTTATCTGATAATTCTTTTGCCTTCTGACAGTATTCTTTATGCAAACAAAGGGCTTTTTCATCATCTGGATGAGTGTCCAAATATAGTCCAAGTTCAATTATAGAAAATTTATATGCTCTTAGTTGCATCATCATTTCTTCCCTTATATTGTTTTTGCATTCACAACTCATTTCTTCATTTGCATTATTACAACAATGATTTCTATTTTCTAAATTCTCTTCTAACATTTGTTACACCCCTCTCCTATTTCATTTGTAGCTTTAATATATTCAATTTCTTCTATTGATTGACAAGGTACATATGGACTTACTAATTCTGGAAATATTGTTCCCATTTTTAGCCCTATACATGGTTTGAATGTTTTATCCATTGTTTGCCATGGTACATAGCTTTGTGCAAGCATTGGATTTCTTGGAAATACTGATTCTTCTTCATCAAAACCACATGCACAACATTCATTATTGTCATTGCAACATTCAGAAATTGGCATAACATTATTACATCCCTTTTCCATAAGGTCATCTTTGTAATTAGCATAATTACTTAAACAACATTTATGGCAGTTACATCTTCTACGCATTATAATTCCTCCTTATTTAGGTTTATACTACATAATATGACATAAAAACTAATATTGTTCCTTATAGCAACATTAAAATAGAGTTTTGCTTTGCTATTTTTGCAAAACAAAAACTCTATTTTAATTTATTTCATAACTTCACTAATTACTTTTGCTAAATATTTCATACTTACTAAACATTGGTCTAAGGTATTTCCTGTTGCTCCTACTTCAATTATGTTTGCTGCTTTTGCTAAATGCTGATTATACCTTGAATTACGTATTATTATTGGTCTAAATAATCCAGGGTATAATTCATTTGCTTTTTCTTGAACTTTTACTGCAAACTTTAAATTCTGTTGCCAATTTGCATGCAAGAGCCCTCCCCCATCTGTTCCTATAACAAACATCATTTGTGCTGCTACTTCATCTCCTATTTGTACAGATGGTGCATAATTTGAGTTACTTCCTACAGCATCTCTATGTAAATCTATTACCATTTGAGCATTTGTATTATTTTTTAATATATTTTCAACTGTAGTTAATGATCTATTATATGAGCCACTATATGCTGGATAATCATGGTATGTTTGATCATGTATAACATTATATCCATATGTCTTTAGCTGATTTTCTAATTCTGTTCCAACTCTGGCTACTGTAAAATTTAAGTCTGTTGTTCTATATGAGCCTGTCATTTCATATTGATATTTTGGACTTTGAGTATAACTTTCACATGTATGTGTGTGGAAAATTACTATATCTTTATTATTTTCTAAAGATACATTAGGCATTAATATTTGCTCATTAATTTCTTTATCTGTTTCATTCTTTACTTTAACTGTTCCATATTCAGTATTGAACTTTCCTGTTATATTATTTTCTTGTATTTCCTTTGTAGTTACATCTGTATTTGCAAGCTCTGGCTTTTCTTCTGGTGTTTGTTCTATAATTTCATCTTCTTCTCCATCTATAAGCAATTTATCAAGCATAGCTAGCTCAACATTTAAAAATCTCTTTAACTTAGAACCTCTTGTAGTTACATTTTGTTCTATTTTCTTATAGTCTATTTTCCCTTCAATATCTGGTAATGTTGTGTCTAAACAACCTGTTAAACTAATTTTAGAAATCCCATTTGTAAAATCTGTTTCTATTTTTATATTTTTATTACCAAAAAATCTAGTACAAGCTATTCCAATAACAATAATAGATAGTCCTACTAGATATTTTGTTAAACTTTTTAAATTAATAACAGTTACATTTATCATAATCTTCTCCTTTGTCCGACTAATATATGTAATATATATATTCAAACCAAATTTATTTTATGATAAATAAACTTTTGTTATTTTCTAAATTTCTCTTTGCCTTAGTTCTAAATATATTGGCTTTTCTTCTTTTATTTTTGTACTTTTTCCATGACCTGGATACACTATAGTATCATCTGGTAACACCATTAACTTATTAGTTATAGAATTTATTATATCTTGCAAACTTCCTGTTGGTAAATCTGTTCTTCCCCATGTTCCTCTAAATAAAGTATCTCCACTAAAAAGCATTTGTTCTTTTGGGCAATATAAACAAGTTCCACCATTTGTGTGTCCTGGTGTATGAATTACTTTAAATTCCAATTGCCCTATATGTATTAAATCTTCATCATCTATTCTCGAATCTGTTTCTAAATCTATTTGCGCTATTCCTATATAATATGTTAAGTTTATTGCTGTATCATTTAAATTATTACTTTCTGTTCTATGTATTAAAACCTTTCCTCCACATCTGCTTTTTAAATCATTTACCGCTCCTATATGGTCACCATGGCAATGTGTTAAATATATGTATTTAACATTAGCCTCTAATATATTTAACATTTCTATAATTGTATCTGCATCTGCACCTGGATCTATTACCATTGCTTCTTTTGTTATTTCATCTACAATTATATAACAATTTGTTGGTTCACCTACATTTGTATCTATCTTTAGTCTTTTTAATATCATTTTTCACACCTTCATATTACTTCTTTCTTTTAACCTCAAAAACACTATCTACTTTTCTAATAGATTTCAAGGTTTTGTTTAATTTATCTAAGTTTTCCACTTCAATAGTAATTTCCGTTATAACAATTTTTTCTTTATTTGGCTTACTTATTACTGCTATTAATTTAGTTTTTGTATCATATACAGCTTTTATAATATCTGCTAAAAGTCCTACCCTGTCATTTGAATATACCTCAATATCTACATTATACGAAGATGACTTTTCATTATACCACTCTACATCTATTATTCTATCTTCTTCTGATAATAAATCTTTAATATTAGTACATTCAGTAGTATGAATAGAAACTCCTCTTCCTTTTGTTATATATCCTATTATATTGTCACCTGGAACTGGATTACAGCATCTAGATAATTTCACAAGACAATTATCTATTCCTTTAACTATAACGCCTGTTTTTGATATATTACCTTTAATTGGCCTTTTCTGATTTGCAAGTTCTTCAATTTTTGCCTCTATTGAATCATCTTCATGATCTTTTTTATACTCTTCTAACATTTTAGCAATTACTTTTACTGCTGATATTGCTCCAAATCCCACAGCTGCATACATATCATCTATTGTGTTATATTTATATCTATCTAAAGCAACTTGAACATACTCTTGTTTATATAACTCTGTAAAACTCATTCCAATTCTTTTTACTTCTTTTTCTACTAATTCTCTTCCTTTTACTATATTTTCTTCTCTTTGCTCTTTTTTAAACCACTGCTGTATCCTGTTTTTTGCAGTAGTACTTTTAATAAATTTTAACCAATCACGGCTTGGTCCTTTTGCATTTTCTGATGTTATAATATCAACTATATCTCCACTTTTTAATTTAGTTATTATAGGCATCATCTTAGAGTTTATCTTACAACCTGTCATTTTATGTCCTACTTGAGCATGTATACTATATGCAAAATCAATTGGTGTACTACCACGTGGCAACACTTTAATATCCCCTTTTGGAGTAAAAACATATACCTCATCTTCAAATAACTCTGTTTTTAAAGTATTCAAAAATTCTTCTGGATCTTGCATTTCTTTTTGCCATTCTAGAGTTTCTCTAAGCCATGCAAGTTTATCGTCTTCAACTTTTACATTTGCTTTTTTGTTTTTCCCTGCTTCTTTATAAGCCCAATGTGCTGCTATACCAAATTCTGCTATTCTATGCATGTCCCAAGTACGTATTTGCACCTCAAAAGGTGTACCTTTTGGACCTATTAATGTAGTATGTAATGATTGGTACATATTTGGCTTTGGAACAGATATATAATCTTTAAATCTACCTGGCATTGGATTATATAAGTCATGTACTACACCTAATGCTGCATAACAATCTTTTACAGAGTTTACAAGTATTCTAAGAGCAAATAAATCATATATTTGATCTAGTGTTTTATTATCTCTTTTCATTTTTCTGTATATACTATATAGATGTTTAGCTCTTCCTGTTATTTGTGCTTCTATTTTTTGACTCTTTAATTCTTTTTTTATTTCTGCCATCACTTTATCTATAAATCCTAAGCGTTCTTCTCTTTTTTGATCTAATCCTTCTACAATTTCCCTATAATCTTCTGGATATAAATATTTAAAAGATAAATCTTCTAATTCTAGTTTTAAAGAATACATACCTAAACGATTTGCAAGTGGTGCATACAAGTCCATAGTCTCTTGTGCATTTGCAATTTGTCTTTCTCTAGTTAAATGTTTTAAAGTTCTCATATTATGAAGTCTATCTGCTAATTTTATAAGTATAACTCGTATATCCTTACCCATTGCTAGAAACATTTTTCTGTAATCTTCTACTTGTTGTTCTTTTAAACTAGTATAATTTAACTTTCCAAGTTTGGTTACCCCATCTACCATTTCTGCTATTTCTTCACCAAATTCTTTAACTAAATCCTCATGTGTTACTTCTGTATCTTCCACAACATCATGTAAAAGTGCTGCACATATAGTTGCATCATCTAATTCCATTTTAGATAATGTATATGCAACTTGTATTGGGTGTATTATATATGGTTCTCCAGATTTTCTTTTTTGATCTCCATGATGCATTAAGGCAAAGTTATATGCCTTTGTAATTAGTTTTATATTCGAACGCCAATTATTCTTTTTCATTACAGCTGTAACATTATTTATATTTGCTATTTCTTCTTGCATTATACACCCTCCAAAACTTTTTATACTGATTTCATAATATCTTTTAAATTCAATTGTACTGTTTCTATTCCATTAAAACTATTTATTTCTAGCATTCCTACTATATCTACTTTGTCACCAATTAAATATTCATCTACTAATTTTCCCATATTAAATCCTATAGCATCTATTATAAGATTATCTTCTTTTAATGTCAATTTTAAATGCTTTCCTTCTGTTAATGCCCTAATAGAATTTATTTTTAGACCTTTATATACAAATAATGGTGTTTTATTACCTTCTCCAAATGGTTCTAATTGCTTTAATTGTTTAACTAAATTTATATTTATATCATTTGCTGTAAGAACTCCATCTATATATATTATTGGCTGTATATCCTCTAGATTTGCTTGTTTTGCTACATCTTCAAAAGCTAATTTAAATTTATCTAAATTTTCTTCTTTCAAACTTAGCCCAACTGCCATTTCGTGACCGCCATATCTTTCTAAATACATACTGCATTTACATAATGCATCATGCAAGTCAAAACCTGGAACACTTCTACCTGAACCCTTTGCTATTCCATCTTCAAAAGACAATAATATACTTGGTTTAAAATACATCTCTGTAATTTTTGATGCCACAATTCCTATTACTCCATGATGCCATCCTTTATTTCCAACTATTATAGCACTTTTATTATTTTCTTTATTATTCTGTATCTTCTCTAAAGCTTCATCTACAATTTTCTTTTCTGTATCTTGTCTTATTTTATTATATTCATTTAATTTACTAGTTAATTCTTCTACCTTCTGAATATCTTCAGATAAAAACAATTCCAAAGCTTCATTTTCATGCCCCATTCTCCCACAAGCATTCACCCTTGGTGCAACTCCAAATGATATTGTGTTAGAATCTAATTGTTTATATCCTGCTACTTGAAGTAAACTTTTTAATCCTATATTTTTTGTTACTTCAACTAATTTTAATCCTAATTTTGCAATTACTCTATTTTCATCTACTAATGGAACAATGTCAGATATTGTTCCAACACATACTAAATCTAAATATTTTAAATATTCTTTTTCCTCTAAATTTAGCTTTTTTCCTATTGCTTGTATAAATTTAAAAACTACTCCGAACACCTGCTAGTTGACTAAATGGATATTTACTATCTTTTCTTTTTGGATCAATTACAGCTATTGCTTTTGGCAATTCTTCTAATGGTTCATGATGATCTGTTATAATCGTTTGTATTCCAAAAGAATTTGCATATTCTATTTCATCTATTGCTGAAATTCCACAATCAACTGTTATCATTAATTTATGTCCCTTTTGTGCTATATTTTCTATTGCTTTTTTATTTAATCCATATCCATCTTCTAGTCTATTTGGTATAAATGAATCTACTTGTAAACCTCTTTCTACCAAAAACTTCTTAAGAACAGAAATACTAGTTATTCCATCTACATCATAATCTCCATATATCATTATCTTTTCATTATTATTTATAGCATCTATTATTCTATTAGTAGCAATCTCCATATCGGGTAATAAAAATGGATCATGAAAATTGTTTCTTGTTGGTTCTAAAAATACTTTTATTTGTTCTTCTTTTTGTATTCCTCTATTTACTAGAATATTTGCTAATAATTTACTTATCCCTAATTTTGCAGATATTTTATTCACTTCTTTTTCATTAAATTTGTAATATTCCCATTTATTATTCATTTAAAAACTCCTATATTATTTCTTGTTTAAAAGATGTTCCTTCTAATTGTTCCATTCCAAATATATCTAATATTGTAGCTGAAATATCAGCATATGTATCACGTATTTTTAGATTTATATTTTCTTTTACATGTTTTCCATATATTAGTATTGGTATATATTCTCTTGAATGATCTGTACTTGGTGTTGAAGGGTCATTTCCATGATCTGCTGTTACTATTAATATATCTTTTTCTTTCAAATTTTCTATTATTTCTGGTAATTTACTATCAAAATACTCTAATGCTTTTGCATAACCTATTATATCATTCCTATGACCATATAGCATATCAAAGTCTACTAAATTTGTAAATATTAGTCCTTCACTATTTTGTTGTATTTCATTTATCGTTTGCCTGATTCCATCTTCATTTCCTGTTGTATGAATTTTCTTTGTTATTCCACGCCCTACAAATAAATCCTCTATTTTTCCTATTGCTATAACTTGTTTTCCATTATCTTTTATATTTTCAAGCATCGTTCTTCCAAAACTGTTTGACTCATAATCTTTTCTGTTATATGTTCGTATAAAATTTTCAGGATTATCACCTATAAAAGGTCTTGCTATTACTGTTCCTACATTATATTCTGGCTTATCTAGCATTTTTCTTGCTATTTTACATATTTCATACAATCTATCAACTGGTATAATTTCTTCATGTGCTGCTATTTGAAATACGCTGTCTGCTGATGTATATATAATAGGATATCTAGTTTTTATATGTTCTTGTCCAAATCTTTTTAATATATCTGTTCCAGAACCTACTTCATTACATAAAACACCTTCTAAATCTGCTTCCTTTTTAAATTCTTCTATTAACTCTTTTGGAAAAGCATTTGGATATGTCTGAAATGGTTTTTTATTTATATATCCAGATATTTCCCAATGTCCTACTGGACTATTTTTTCCAGCAGATTGCTCTTTTGCCTTTCCAAATGCACCTATTGGTGATTTCTCCTTTTCGCTTATATTAATTCCATCTATATTATATAGCCCCATTTTCTTTAAATTTGGAATATTCAATTGTGTATTTTTATAAATCCCTTCTAATGTATTACTTCCCTCATCTTTGTAAACATTTGCATCTGGAAGTTCACCTACTCCAAATCCATCTAATACTATTATTATTGCTCTATTTATCATTTTTTTCCTCCATTTCTAAACTATATTCATATACAATTAATTCTTTTATCTTTACATTTTCATTAGTTTCTTGTACATATCTATAAATATTTTCACTATCTAGCTTAAAATTAAACTTTCTAATATCAATTAAACATTTTGTACTAACATCCATTCCTAGTGGTAAAGTCTTATTATAATTATCATAATAAACTATATTAGAAAAATAAATTATTTTCATATCTTTTTTTATTTTAAGTTTGCATAATTGTATTTTATCTTTATTTTTATACTCATTTAATGCGTCTTGCGCACTTATATTACAAATTTGGAACCCATCTTTTTGTAATATATCTGTATATATAGGAATTGTAAGTAATGATTTTGATTTATTCATAGCTTTTTTTATGTTTTGTAAAACTTTTTGCAATTTTTCCTTATACTCATAATAGTCTAAATCTTTTGATACTTCTAATATTTGCAATTTATTTTTATGTGTTTCTCTGTGTTTATTTCCACCTAAAAGCTGTATTTTGGTATTATCCTCAAAAGCTGTACCAAATATATCTAACTTATCAGTAGTAAACAGTAAATTTTCATTTTCCGCTTCTTGTTTTAATTTTTTCAAACTATCTTCTAAAATCTTATCATCTTCTAAATTATTTATCACATCTAATATATCTGTTGAGGAAATATAAATAGAATTTGTTTCATCTATATCTAATTTCTCTTTTTGTAATTTATCTATCTGAATTCCAATTTCTTTTAAATCATCATCATAATCATATATTTTTTCTATATTATTATTAATTTTTTCTATACAACTTTGTGGTTCAGTTAATAGCTTTTGAGTATCTTTATTTGTAAACTTCCAAAATTCAAAAATACTTTTTTCATGAGAATCTATTTCTTGTATATACAAATTAGCATTTTTTATTTTCTTCTCCATATTATCTATTTTATTTTTTATAGCAACTATGTCTAATTTTATAGCCTTTACACCATCTAAAATTTCATCTAATTTAGTATATACTTTTATTATATCTTCTATTGTGTAATAATCTTTTTTTAAAAAATCTATTTTCTCAGGATTATCATATTTAATTTGTGGTTCTACTATTTCTTCTTCTATTTTTATTTTTTTATTCTTTCGTATTTTCATATAATATCTAACTCTACCCAAAAATGTTTTTCTACATTCTAAATATGTAGCAATTTGCTTTTCTTTTTGTATATATTCTTTATCTTTTTTTAGTGAAACAATATTTAATTGTGCTAATTCCCTTTGTAATTCAGATTTATCTTTTATTAAATTCTCTATTTGTATTTGTGCATTATTGTATTGTTTCCTTAACATGTCAAATAAATTATCATAGTCTATTATTTTAGAATTGTATTCAAATTCTAATCCACCAGTTTTACTTATTTTAGTGTTAAATTTATAATAATGAGGTAATCCGTGTTTGTAATATAAATAATGCTTTTAATAACTTATAAAATTTATTTGCTTGTTCTTTATTTGTTAAAACTATCTTATAAATACTATTTATATTAGCAATTACATTAGTAGTTCCAACTATTTGAATAGTAAGATTATTGTTTTGGTCATATACTTCATATGTAAGTGGCCATGATTTTGTAAATAGCCATAAATATTTTTCCAAATCTACAAATTCAGATTTTTTTAAATATTTATTTGAATATTCCTCCTGTGATATTGGTACATAAATAAATTCTTCTTTTCCTGACTTACTTATTTCAATTTGTTTTTTCAATAAATAAAAGAATGTAGAATATTCTAAGTCTTGTGTTGGTACTAGCATAAAGTATGTATCTGTATTTGAAGAATAATATATTTGCCATAAATAATTTTGATTAAATTTAACTTTAAAAGGAATATTTCTATTTAGTATCGATTGTTCCTTTTCTACATTTTCTATTTCTTCTAATTTTACCATTTTTATCATATTTAGAAAAGTAGTATGTCTTATTATATCCTCTTCATTAATTGGATTTATATATGGAAATATAGGTGCAGCATTTGTATACTTTTCTTTTATTGTATTTAATCTATTTGTTGGAGTTAAGTAAATACGTATTTTACTTATTGGAATATATCTATATATCTTATATGTATTCTCATTTTCAATACTAATTGGTCTATACTCTATTGATTTTGTATTATATAAAAACTCTGGCAAATTATTCAAATCCAATCCTATATATTCTAATTTTGCTTCTATACTTTCTTTATCTTCATTTGTTAAATTAGGCATACCATCCTCCAAAAAAATTTTTTTGACTATGGCTTTTAGTATATCATAAAAAAGTTATACATACAAACTATATGAATAACTTTTATAAATTCCTTTTTCGTATTTTATATAAATGTAACTCTTCAACCTTACCTATATTTTTATAACTTAAAAAATATATAATTACGATATAATATCTTTTTTTGTAATTACATCAATAATCTCATTTATACTATAATCTGGTGTTGATGCACCTGCCATAATTCCTATCTTTTCAATCTGTTTTATGCATTTTATATCTAATTCATCTTTTGTTTCTATTAAATATGAATATTTTCCACAAAAACTTATTGTTCCCAAACTCTCTGGGTGTTTTTTCATACCTACTACAAAAATATAATATCCTTTCTTTGTATATTCATCTGCAATTGTGTGTATTTTTAAAACATTTGGGCATGTAAAATCAAATATTTCTATATTTAATTTTTTAGCTTTATCATATATTTCTTTTGGAATTCCGTGTGCTCTTATAATTACTTTGCCTTTTACTTCATCTACTTTTTCTACTAATTTTAGTCCAGATTTTTCTAGTTTGTTTATTACTTGTCCATTATGAACTAGTTCACCTAAACAAAACAATTCATTATATTCTTTTAGTTTTTTTTCTGTTTTTTGAACTGCATTTCTTACTCCATAACAAAAACCTGCTGTTTTTCCTAACATAATTTCCATATGAATATATTCCCTTCTTAGATTATTAAAATTTTGCTTTATATCATTTTTATAATTTCTTCTTTTAAAACATCTACTATATACATTTGCTAATTCAAAATATTTTCCATGATTACCTTCCTTGCTTCCTTAATTGCCAGGTATGATTAATTGTCCATATAATATAACGTATATATATATAATAAAAATACTTCTAAGCTTTTTATATAATGGCTCATTACAATAATTCCTCAAAGAATTAAGCATATTAACTATTAATCCTTCGTTATACCAATCATAACCACCACCTATTTTTCAATTGGTGGTGGTTAGTTATCATATAGAAAGATTACAATAAGAAACTAGTTAGTCCCAGTATTTCGTAACATCTTCCCACCCAGGATAGTTATAATTAAGGTACTCTTTAGCTTTTACAACGAGCTCATCATATTCATCTGAACAAGGTTCTTTGCACTGACCAGCATTAAAGATAATGGAACCATCTGTGTCTTTGACAACAACATTTATGGGACTGTCAAAATTATCATAGGCAGTATGCTGATAAGTTACGTTATATCTATTAGACAACCTCATATTACCATGCCGATCATAAAATGACCCATTATAGTAATAATAACCACGCACACGCCCTTTATTGTCAACCAAGTATTCCCTCAAAATGCTTAAATCATGAACCTTCTGGGTTGACCACCCTTCAGGTAAAGTTGCTTCAAACAGAACACTGTCACCAATATCAGTGAAAGTAAATCCAAGTGCTTCGAAAACTGCCTGACTCTGTCTCATATCTCGAGGCAGTCTAGTTGAATTTCTTCTGTTCGAATCAACATTTTGAACTGTTTTGAACCCTTCGGATACATTACCATTCATAGCAATATCCAACGTCAACATACCTTCTAACTGTGAATTGTAACTCATAATTTGTCCTCCTTAAATTGATTAAATGTTACATTTCCTGTTTCAGTATAATCTTTTCGATAATACTTACTATATTGTAGCAAATTTCTACCGAAAAGTCAATTTATGTAAATCAGCTTGCATGGATTTTTCATCAAATATTGCATAATTTTGTCTTTCTATATATAATATTTGGAGTGATTTATATCAGTAATAAAAGAAAAAATAGCCTTCCTTATCAAACGAACTAAAAAGAGCTAGAGAAGATTTTAAAAAATGATTGATGAAATGTCTAATGAGGAATTTTTAGATTTTTCTTTTTTATTAATATAGTTTACCGAAGTCTTAGAAGATGGGCATAAAAATACTTTTTTAATGGTGAAGATTTTAGATATATAACAAAATTATTGAAATGGATATTATATTGTATTTGAAGAATATAGAAAAAATTGATTTTAGACTCAATATTAAAAATTGTTTTAAATACAATTCAGTATCTTTTAGTGTAAATTTTATGTTTTTTATAATGTACTTGTTTGGATTTAGTAATGCTTTTGAATATGGTGAAAAATATATGATAGCAATTACATTTGCAACATTAGTAACAGATATGCAATGGGATATTACAGATCCAGTAAAAACAGTGGCAAAAGTAGATATTGTAAAAAAGAAATTTGATTATAATGAACATTTTACAAATGCATTAAAATTATATTCTTTGCTGATTTTATCAGTTATATTAATGTCTTTGGTTGCATATCCATTTTATAAGCCTGACTTAAAAATAGCAAGTATATTTGTTTCATTACATATATTAGATTTTATGTTAGGACCATTTATAGAAATAAAGACTTGTTTTTTACAGTTAGAAGATTCAGCATTTAAGATGACATTAAATATGATAATTGCTTATATAATAAGAACCAGTATATCATTTGTACCAACACCATTTTGTACAATAATAGGACAAATGTGTTCAACTACATATGAATTAATTTGTACAAAAATAAATTTTAGAAAATACGAAAATAAAAGCAAACAGAAGTCCTCCCTAGTAGACTTAAGTTAAGTACACTTTATAAAAATTTTATTCATAGACAGCTTTAGAAGAGTATAAAGCAATGAATTTGTTTCGTCATTAATAAATAAACCTATGGAATTTTCTTTTAGAAAAATTCCATAGGTTTTGACAGTTTTTGAGTTAATTCCTATTCCTACAAAAATACATCTTTATATAGTGTCATAACTGTACATACTACAATTAATAATATAGCATAAAGTACATTTCTATAACGTCTTTTTATAGAGTTTTTGATAAGATATGCTGTAAAAATAATAAGTATAAAAATAAAGACTAAAGTGAAAATACCCATCAAATTTCTATATTTTTCAGCACTTTTATAAGCCTCTTCAGCACTCTTTCTGCTTCGCTCAAAAGTAACTTCTTGCTCATTCGTAACGAAGTTTTTAGCAGTTGCAGTTACACAATTAGAATATTCAAAAACTTCATCGTAATCGCCAACTTCTACTATTATCAAAGTTGTACGACCATTTTCAGAATAGCTGGTTGTTTTTGCAGGATATTGACAAGTGTATTCCTGTCTAACAATCATCCTTTCTGCTTCTTCCTGATATTTTTTGTAAAAATCTTCAGGATAATACAACAACTTTTCATATGAATTAGATACGGTTGGCATAAATAGTTTGAAATGAACGAAAAGACCGAACGATACAGAAAAGACTATTGATAGTATAATGCAACCAATGGTTGCCAATTTTTGCCGCTTCATTTTTACCCTCCATTAATCAATGATATAGTTATATTTAAAGCTCTAAGATACTGTCAAACTTAAAGCATAATAAAGTTTTATATAATATAGCATGTTTATTCAGTTTTTTCAACAAAAACTAGCAAATTCATTTACTTTACATTTAAAAAAATTTACAATCCCGAAAACAATATAAAAATCAACTAAAAATACTGTTCCAAATCTAGTTATAAACGTTGGTGACAAAATATCCATTACAGGTAAGTCGGGGCAAGGTAAAACTTCTATAATAAATCTAATTTTAGGAAATATTAGTACCTATAATGGACAAGCAACAATAGATGACAGTAATCTAAAATAAGTAGGATTAGATATAGGTGTAGTAAGTCAAGAAATTTAACTTTTCAATATGTCCATAAAAGATAATTTATGTTTGGACAAGCTAATATTTGATGATAAAATAATTAGTTATCTAAAAGAATTAGAGTTAAATGAAATTTTAATGTTTGAAAATGGTATAAATACAATTGTTGGTGAAAAAGGTTTAAAGCTATCAACAGGTCAAAAGAGAAGAATTAATATATTAAGAAGTTATTTAATGGATAAAAATATTTATATTTTAGATGAGCCAACGTCTAATTTGGATAAACATACTGAAGAAATAGTCGTAAATTTCATATTAAAGTATTTTAAAGATAAAACTTTGATTATTGCTAATCATAATGAAAAAATAAATGAAATATGTAATAAATTTTATCATTTTGAAAATCACAATTTAACTATTAAAACTTTACCAATTAATTTATAATTATTAACAAATTTTGGTTATTAGATAATGGTTTTTAGAAAAAAGTAGGAGCTTTCACTATATAATGAAGGCTCCTTTAATAGCTAAAACTCAAATATTTTTTTAGGTTTCCATAAATATTCATATTTCGCTTCTTATATGTATCTATTATACTTATTGCACTACATAACTTTCCATTTACTTACTTTTATCTCCAAAGAGCAAAAATAAGCCGATACTTAAATCGACTTATATATGTGAAATTATATTCACTTTTCGCTTTGTTCAAGCTCACTTATACCGATACTTTTAAGTGGTTCGACCAAAACGCATTATGGAGCTACTGGGCGGAATCGAACCGCCGACCTACTGGTTACGAA
Organism: uncultured Clostridium sp.; assembly: GCA_948468275.1. Lineage (GTDB taxonomy): Bacteria > Bacillota > Clostridia > TANB77 > CAG-508 > RGIG8482. The sequence goes on from CAOKHI010000011.1 coordinate 17,177, forward strand.
TCAGTTGCTCTACCAACTGAGCTACAATAGCGTGTGTATAGGAGAATTTATCTTTTCAGATTTTCTCCTATATTTTTATATTAAAATTTTTCCTTTTTCTAACTTGTTTCCACGTAAAAAGTCACATATATTCATCCTTTTTGCATTTTCTGCTTGTATTTGTAATACACTTATTACTCCATCTATTGTTTTTATATATAATCCTATCTTATCTTCTGCAAGTAAAATTTGCCCTTCTTTTGCTTCATCTATTAATAGTTCTTGATGTAAATCTTTTAGTATATCCACTTTCCAGAATTTTAATTTCTTTCCTTCATATGTGCTATATGCTCCCATTATAGGATCTAGTCCTCTTACTAAATTTTTAATCTGTGTTGATGTCATTTTAGTCCACTCTATTTTAGACATCTGTTTACTTAGCATTGGCGCTAATGTGTAATCAGTTTCTTGTTTAGTTCGTGGAGCCTTTTTTTGTTCTATTTTGTTTACTGTTTGTAATAATAGCTGTGCTCCTATTGTTGAAAGTTTATTCCATAATTCACCTGTCGTTTCATCTTGCCCTATTTCTACCTCTTGTTTTAGTATAATATCCCCTGCATCCATCTCCTCATTCATATATATTGTTGTTATACCTGTAGTTTTATCTCCATTTATTACTGCCCATTGTATAGGTGCTGCCCCTCTATATTTGGGTAATATTGAACCATGTAAATTTATACATCCTAATTGTGGAATATCTAAAACTTCCTTTGGTAAAATCTTTCCATAAGCTACAACACATATTATATCTGGATTTAGTTCTTTTATTTTATTTGTAAATTCTGTATTATTTTTTATGCAGTTAGGTTGATATACATCTAATTCATTTTGTATAGCATACTCCTTTACAGGTGATGCTATCATTTTCATTCCTCTTCCTTTTGGTCTATCTAAATTTGTTACAACTCCTATTATTTTATGCCCATATTTGTGTAATACTTCTAATGACTCTTTAGCAAAATCTGGTGTACCCATAAATAATATTTTTAGCATTTACATCCTCCCTATTTGTTATCTTCTGGTGTAGCTATTTGCATTGTTCCTGGTAAAATTTTATCCATAAATACTTCTCCATTTAAATGATCTATTTCATGTGATAAAGCCTGTGCCTTTAAGTCTTTACCTGTAATTGTAATTTTTTTACCTTCTTTATTTAATCCTTCTACTACTATTTCTTTTGGTCTTACTACTTTTGCAAATTTATTTGGAAAGCTTAAACACCCTTCTTCTACTATTTGCTCTCCTTTTTTCTTTTTTATTTCTGGATTAATTAGTATAATTGGTTCTTCTTCATAATCTGTATGAATTACAATAACTCTTTTTAATATCCCAACTTGAACAGCAGCAAGTCCTACTCCCTCTAATCTATGCATTGTTTCTAGCATATCTTCTATTAAAATAAGTAATTTTTCATCTATTGTTTCTACTGGCTTAGATATCTTTTTTAATATTTCGTCTCCTTCTTGTCTTATGGTTCTTATAGCCACTTTTTATTCCTCCCTTACTTAAACTATTTATTTAAATCATATTTGTAGGATTTATATCTACAATAATTCGTACTTTATTTGAATTGTCTTTATACATCTTTTGTAGTATGTTATTTAATGTGTTTATTATATTATTATCTACATTGCCCTTTAGTATAACCCTCCACCTATATTTATTTTTAATTTTATCTATTGGTGCTGGTCGTGGATTATAAATATATAAATCTTTTATTTGATGTGTAGCCCCTTTTATTTCATTATATATCTTATTAGATGTATTTTCTACTTGTTTTTCATCTTCACCACTTATTCCGAATAATATTATATCGCAAAAAGGTGGATATTTCAATTGTTTTCTTAAGTTTATCTCTGTATCATAGAAAATATCATAATTTTGCTCCTTAGCACACTCTATGCTAAAATTATCTGGATTGTATGTTTGAATAACTACTTTACCTTCTAAATTTTCCCTTCCTGCTCTTCCTGCAACTTGTGTTAATATTTGAAATGTCCTCTCATTCGCTCTATAATCATCTATGTTTAAGCTACCATCTGCTGCAATTACTCCTACTAAAGTTACATTTGGAAAATGATGTCCTTTTACTACCATTTGAGTTCCTATTAAAATATCTATATTTTCTTTTCTAAATTTATTTAAAATTTCTTCATGTGAATTCTTTTTTGAAACTGTATCTACATCCATCCTAATTGTTGTAGCATTTGGAAATATTTTATTTATTTGTGCTTCTAGTTTTTGTGTTCCTGTTCCAAAATATTTTATCTTATCGCTTCCACATTCTGGACATATTTTTAAATTTTCTTGCTCATAACCACAATAATGACACTTTAACCTATTCTGATTCAAGTGGTATGTGAGCGTTATATTGCAATTTTTACATTTTACAGTATACCCACAATTTCTGCACATTACAAATGTAGCAAATCCCCTCCTATTTAAAAACAAAATAGTTTGTCTCCTCTGTTTTAAATTTGTTTGTATTTCTTGATATAGTTTAATACTTAACATTGTCTTATTCCCATTTGCAAGCTCTTGTCTTAAGTCTACTATATCTACACAAGGTAAACTAGAGTTATTTGCTCTTTTTGTTAATTTAAGTAACTTTATTTCTCCATTATTCGCCTTATAAAATGTTGTAATATCTGGCGTTGCACTTCCTAATACTAATGGAATATTATTCAACTTTGCTAAATATTTAGATATTTCCTTAGCATTATATCGAGGTGGCATTTCTGATTTGTAAGAACTGTCATGCTCTTCATCTATAATAATTAATCCTAAATTTTTAACAGGAGCAAATATAGCTGAACGTGCTCCTATTATTATTTTAGCTTCATTTTTTTGTATTCTTCTCCATTGATCATATCTTTCACCAACAGATAATTTACTATGAAGTACAGCGATTTTATCTTGTCCAAATCTTGCTATAAATCTATCTACCATCTGTGGTGTTAATGATATTTCTGGAACTAACATAATAGCAGATTTGTCTTTTTCTAATGTCTTTTTTATCAATTGCAAATATATTTCTGTTTTACCGTGAACCTGTTATACCATATATTAAAAATTCTTTGAATTCATTTTTATTTATTGTATCTAATACTGTATCATATGCTAATTTTTGTTGGGTCGTTAGTTCTAAATCTACAGTCTTCTGAACATTTTTATTTATAAAAGGATTTCTTTCTACTTGTTTTTCTACTATTTCTAAATATCCATTTTTTTCTAATGTATTTATGATATTTCTAGATACATCTGCAAAAGCTTCCAAATCAGTTACTAATACACCCTCATTTTCTTTTAAGAAATTCATAACTCTAATTTGTTTTTCTGACTTTAGTACTTTATTTTCTATATCAAATTCAATTTCATCAATCTCTTTTTTTAAATATACAAAATTCAAACATTTTTCTTTTACTCTGTTATCTAATACTTTGCTAGTAGTTCCTGGTGGTAACATCATTTTTATACAATCCGAAATATTACAAAAATATCTACTTGCCATCCATTTGGCAAGTTCAATATTATTCTTTGTAAGATTAAAACCTTCTTGAACTCCTGCAATATCTTTTACCTTATATGCAGAATTCTGCTTAAACCCAATAATAAAACCTTCTTCTAATCTCTTAGAATTTCCAAATGGTATTAAAATTCTCATTCCAACATCTAGCATGCCAGCAAATTTTGCTGGCACATTATAATCAAAAGTCCTATTTAAATTCTTAACTGTACTATTTATTATAACTTCTGCTATCACATTTAATTCTCCTTATTTGTTTTATTTAGTATATCAAATAACTCTAATTTCTACAAGAATATTTCAAAACAAATTCATAGTAAATTGTTATAGACCAATGATTTTAATTTTTAAAATTATTATACTCTTCTAATACATCTTCTACACATGTTACAATTTTTGCCCCTTCTTTAATTAAACTATTTGTACCTTTTGAATTTAGAGATGTTATGTTTCCAGGAACTACAAATACATCTTTTCCTTGTTCTTGTGCAAAATCTACTGTTATTAATGTTCCACTTTTTTCTTTTGCCTCTATTACAATTACCCCATTACTTAAACCACTTACAATTCTATTTCTAGCTGGAAAATTCATTCTTTCTGGTCTTGTTCCTATTACATATTCAGATATTATTGCCCCTCCTGTTTTTACTATTTCATGAAATAATCCTATATTTTCCTTTGGGTACACTCTATCTAATCCATTTCCTAGTACTGCTATTGTTTTTCCTTTCGCCTTAATACAACCTATGTGAGCAAAACTGTCTATTCCAGTTGCCAATCCACTTACTATATTTATTCCTTTTTGTGATAATTCATAAGCTAAATCATTTGCTACTTTTTTGCCATAAGTGCTACATTGTCTGCATCCTATCATACTTATTGAAAAATCTTGTAATATTTTTTTATTACCTTTAATATACAGCATTACTGGTGGATCATATATATTCCTTAATTTATTTGGATATTCTTCATCTTCTATTGTAATTAGCTCTATATTATACTTATCCATATATTCTATATATCTGTCTAATCCATTTTTATAATTCTCATCACAAATCTTTTTAGCTAAAACCTCACCTATTCCTTCTACATTTTTTAATTCTTCTTCATCTTGATACCATATATTTTCTGGATTTTGAAATTGTTGTAATAATTTATTAATTTTTATACTTCCAAGTCCCTCTATTCTAGATAACCATACCCAATATTTTTTATCTTTCATTATCCTATTTTTATGATATATTTAATAATTTAAATAATCATATACTCCTTTCCTTTTATTTATAACGCAAAAAGAGAGCTTTAATAAAATTGCTCCCTTCAATTATGTAAATAATCTGCCCATAATTATTTACATTAATATTTAATTTATTTTTGCAGCTTTTACTAAATTTGTCATAAGCATTGCTACTGTCATTGGTCCTACTCCACCTGGAACTGGAGTTATAAAAGATGCTTTTTTAGAAACCTCATCAAAATCTACATCTCCTACTATTCTTCCATCATCTAATCTATTAATTCCAACATCTATAACAACAGCTCCTTGTCTTATCATATCTGCTTTCACATAATTTGCTTTTCCAATTGCTGCAATTATAATATCTGCATCTTTAGTTGCCTTTTTTATATCTTTGGTTTTTGAATGGCAAACTGTAACTGTCGCATTTTTATTTAACAAACATTGTAGTAATGGTTTTCCTACTATATTGCTTCTTCCTATTATAACCGCATGTGCCCCCTCCATAGGTATATTATATGATTCTAGCATTTTTATTATTCCATATGGTGTGCAAGATACAAAACAGTCCTGATTCAAACTTAATTTTCCCACATTTATAGGGTTAAATCCATCTACATCTTTTGAAGTTGCAATTTCCTTAAATGCTTCATTTATATCTAAATGTTTTGGTATAGGACTTTGAAGAAGTATACCATGTATTGAATTATCTTCATTTAATCTGTGAATTAAATCTAAAAGTTCGTCCATAGTAGTATCATCACCTAACAAAAATTCCTCATATTCTACGCCTATATCTTCACACGCCTTAGATTTATTTTTAACATACACCTTTGAAGCCTTATCTTCACCTATCATTATTACAGCAAGTTTTGGAAATACTCCTTCTTTATTCATTTGTATAACTTCTTGTTTCAAATTAGCTCTAATAGTTTTTGCAAGTTCTTTTCCATCTATTAATTCCATTTTTCTCTCCTTGTTTTTTATCTATTGTACATTAACTAATCTAATTTTGCAATAAATTTTGTATATTTTATTAATAATCATCAAGCTTAAATCCATAAAATCGCATAAGTCCAGTATATCCACAATGATATCTAGTTCTAATTACATTACTAGAAATAAATTTTATTCCTACTCCTGTTACAACTTCTTTATTATCTATTATATTTGAATAACTTTTTACTGAATTATTATAATTTATTCCAACATTCTCTTTTAAGTTAAGCCATTCTCCATTCTTTTTTCCTATAATATTAATAGCAGAATTAACTGAATAATTGGCATTCATATATGTACTAAAGCTATATCCATATATTACATATTTGTTTTCATAAAAACTAAAGCCAACATATCTGTTTAGTGGAGATCCACCTTCTTGTGTAGGTATCCATGTCGCATCTATAAATGTTGAAAATACTCTATAAGGATGAAGTTCTGCATAATTAGTTTCTGCTTCTTCAATCTCTGAAGTTGGACCTGTTAGTATAGGAGTTACTAATCTATTATTATGAAAAGCTGTAAAATATTCTGAGGATTTTAATTTAATCCATAATTCATCTTTTAAATAAACCTTATAACTTGCATAATCTGATTTTGAAAGTTCTGTAATAGCATTTTGTGAATTTAATATAGCTTCCATAATTCTTTCATTTTCTACCATATAATCAATAGCAGGTTTTGAATTCATTAATTTAGTTAATAATCTTCCTTCTAAAACATCCTCTAAACTTAAAGAAAATTCACCTAATTGTTCAATCCATTTTTTCAAATCATCATCTTGTATATTCATTCCTATGTTACCGCCATTATTATTAATTTTTACATTATCAATAGAAACAATTTGCAATGAATTATCTATTTCAAATTTATATGGATACTCTTTTAATTTAGTATAAATTGCTGTCACATCACTTACATCAATTTTATATAAACTAGCTATTTCATTATTTTTCTTAATTACATATTTGAATATTACTTAATTTTAAATTCATAACTTCTATAGCTGTTTTTTTCTATTTTCCTTTGTAGCATTCTGTGCTTTATCTAATAAACCATTATTAACAACTAAATATATCCCAACTCCTGCTAGTATTAATAACACTATTATAGTCAAAACAAGACTAACTAAAGTTACTCCCTCTTTGCATTTTACTTCTATACCAATCTTAATATTAGCTCCTTTGTATTTCACACATATTTTTCTCTTTTATAAAATTCTATATTTTTTGCAATATCTTTGTCAACACAATTTCAAGTTTAATTGTTCATCATTTTTCATAATAACTTTAATAACCGCTTACTAATTTTTTTAGTAAGCGGTTATTAAAATAACATATTTACAGTTTACAGGCAATATGCAAAATGGATAAATATTAGTTTTTATTTATTCTACTAATTCATATGGACTACTAAAAGTACCTGTTCCTGAATTTGTTTTTATACCAGTTTTTAGAGTAATTACAGGTCTTACATTATCTGCACGTCCAAAACTACTAGCAATACCTGTCGAATTTATACTCCACAAAGTGTTACCATCAATATCTCCTGTCGCTTTTACCCAACGCACACTAAAACCAGCTCTACTACTATTCGCCCCAGCACCACGAGATGCAAGAAAATATGATTTATTATTTTGTATATACCATATATTTGCATCTTTCATTCTATAAAAATCTTCTGTATAATCAGTATCACCTTTTATTAAATCTTGTGAATATAAAAAATCAAAATTTTCTTCATATAGCTCTTTTGTTCCTTCTGGATTTATTGGATTAGTTCCTACACATCTTCCACTTGTTGCATATTTGGGATTTACATAATTTGAACAAAAGCTATTCAATGTAGGTATACAATTATTGTATCCAACTTTTCCATGTAAGATTAAATATTCATTATTTACTTTATTTTTACTTATTATTTGCAATCCACGTTCTGTATCATTATATAATACCTGCCATAATTCTATATATTCTTTTGTATTATATGTTTGTTCATTTTCATATCCTGTCTGTTTTGTTGTCATTGTAAACGTTTTTTCTGGCACTGTATATCTTATATAATCACCTGGTTGTGCAATCGCTGCCAAGCTTTCTCCTGGTGTTTCTGTTGGAATTTCTGGCTCCGTTGGATTACCTGGCTCCACCGTATTGCCTCCTGGATTTGTCGTATTTTCTCCTGGATTACTTGGATTGTTTGGATTTCCACCTGTTCCATCTCCTCCACTATTTATATCCTTTAACTCATCTAAAAAGTTTTTTACCACATTTTCTTCCTCATCTTGTGCCTGTCCATATCTCTGTGTTGCATTTTTTGCTTCTTCTGCTAACCCTTTCTCCCCTAAAATTCCTCTAATTGTCACTCCTGCTAATATTAATAATATTATTATAGTTATTACCAATGCCACTAACGTTATTCCTTTTTGTTCTTTATTTTCTACTTCCTTTTTAATTATATTTCTCTCATTTCTTATCACGATTTTACCCCCTGTTTTTTATTAAATTTGTTTCAATATACAAATTTGCTTTTTGCTGTAGTATTTTTTTATTTTATTTTAATCTATTACTTTTTTCAATAAATTGTTTATTTTTTGTTTCTCATCTGTTTTCATAATTTGTTTATTTCATAAATACAACTTTTAGATTTACCTCTTCAAATAAAAGTAATCCCAAAATTTGAGCACCTGCTCAAATTTTGGGATATTATTTTATACTATTTTAGGCAAATTCCTCTGTCTGCTATTTTCTTGTTTGCTATATAGTATTCATTTCCTAAATATGTTATTAAATTTGCTTTTGGTAAATTTATTTTTCCATCTTGAATTATTTCCTCTTTTGCATTTATTCCAACTATTTCTCCTATAAACATATGATGTGAACCTAGTTCTTTTATTTCTTTTAATTTACATTCTAAGTTTATTGGACATTCCTTTATACTTGGTGCCTTTAAATGTGTACACTCTTCTTTGGTTAAGTTTGCTTCTTTAAATTTATCTATATCTTTTCCTGTTTTTGTTCCACAAAAATCTGTCTGCCAAACTAGATTTTCATCTGGAATGTTTATCACAAATTCTTTTGTACTTTTTATTATTTCATATGAATGTCTTGTTGGCCTTATTGATACATATACAAGTGGTGGCTCTGAATTTAATATTCCTGTCCACGCTATTGTTATAATATTAGATTTTTCCATATTTCCACATGACACCATAACTGCTGGAATTGGTGCAAGTATAGTTTGTGGATTCAACTGTTGTTTCATGCCTTTCATCCCTTTCTAAAAATTTATTTTACTTAGTCTTGTATAACTCTTTCAAATGCTACTTTTCTTGTTTCTTTATTTGCCTCTATTACCCTTATTTTTATTTTATCCCCTAATTTATATATTTTACTAGTTTTGTTACTAATTAAATGTTTATGCTCATCATCATAAATAAAGTACTCATTTTCTCCTAAATTTTCAAATCTAATTAAACCTTCTACTGTATTTTCTAATTCTACAAATATACCAAATGCAGTAACACTACTAATTATCCCATCATATACCTCACCAATTTTATTTTGCATATACTCTGCCTTTTTCAAATCTTGGCTATCTCTTTCTACTTTTTGTGCAATCTTTTCCCTATCAGACGATTGCTCTGCAACTTTAGTTGCTAGTTGTTTATATTTTTCCTTGAACTCTTCTTCTATATCATATTTTTTGTCTAAATATTTTGATATCATTCTATGAATAAACAAATCAGGATATCTTCTTATTGGTGATGTAAAATGACAATAGTATTTGCTAGATATTCCAAAATGTCCTTTATTTTGGCTTTGATATGTTGCTACTTTTAGTGTTCTTAGTATAAGTGTTGATATTACCATTTCTTCTTCTTTACCTTTTATATCTTCTAATATTTTACTAAATGCCATTGGATGAATGTTATCTTTACTTCCTTTTATCTTGTATCCAAAATTATATAAAAACTTATTTAGTTCTACCACTTTTTCCATATTTGGTACTTCATGAACTCTATATATAAATGGTGCCTCTAGCCAGTAAAATTTTTCTGCTATTGTTTCATTTGCTGTTAGCATAAACTGCTCTATTAATGTATTTGCAAATGTTAACTCATATTTGCCTACATCTACTGCCCTTCCATTTTCATCTAAAGTAATCTTACTTTCTGGTATATCTAAATCAAGACTTCCTTGTAATTTTCTTCTATCTTCTAATATATGAGCAAGATCTGCCATTATTTTAAATTCTTCTATATATTTTTCATATTTTTTAGTTATTTTTTTATCTGAATTTTCTAGTATTTTATTTACATTTGTATATGTCATTCTTTCAGTTACATTTATTACTGCCTTAAATATTTCAGATGATATTACATTTCCATTTTCATCTATTTCCATTTCAACAGATAGTGTAAAGCTGTCCTTTTTTGCATTTAAACTACATATTCCATTAGATAAATTTTTAGGTAACATAGGAATTACTCTATCTAGCATATAAATACTTGTTCCTCTATTTAATGCTTCTTTATCTATTTTAGAATTTTCTTTTACATAATAGCTAACATCTGCTATGTGAACTCCTAATTTATAATTCCCATTAGGTAACTTTTTTACACATACTGCATCATCTAAATCTTTAGCATCTTCTCCATCTATTGTAAAAATAGTTTCATTTCTTAAATCTACTCTATTTGGTATATCTTTTTTCTCTACTTCTTCTTTAATATTTTTTGCTTCTTCTATAACATCTTTTGAAAATTCATATGGTAAGCCATATTCTTTAATTAGACACTCCATGTCTACTCCTGCTTCATCTATGTCTCCTATTACTTCTACAATTTTACCCTCTGCATTTTTTCCTTTTTGTGGATATTTTGTTATTTTTACTACTACCTTTTGTTTATTTTTTGCTCCTAAAAAATTCTTTTTAGAAATAAATATATCTGTTACAATTCTTTTATCATCTGGTACTACAAAACCAAAATTTTTACTATCTTGAAATGTTCCTACTATTTTTTCTATATCTCTTTTAATTATTTTTACTATTTTTCCTTCTTTACTTTTTTGTTTTACATTTTCATCTAGTATCTTTACTAAAACTACATCTCCATTTAGTGCATCATTTGTATTTTCAGAAGATATATGTATGTGTTCATCTTGTGTTATATCTATAAATCCAAATCCCTTTTCATGTGCCCTAAATGTTCCTTCTATATATTTATCGTCCATAATAATATATTTATTTTTTCTGTTTTTTCTAATTTTATATTCAGATTCTAGTTCATTTAAAATATCTCTTAATTCTTCTTGTTCTTCTTTTGGAACCATTAAAACTTGTGTCATTTCCTTTAACTTCATTGGCACATAAGATGTATCTTTCATAAATTCCAAAATAGTTTCTTTTTTTCCCATATTTCATCCTCATATAATATATTTAGGTTTTCAAATGGGATTTACCTATAAACCCATGTATATTTTTATACAAAACGTGATATGATTTATGTTAATATTGCAGACTTTTTTCAATCCTTCAAATATAATAAAATTGGAGCAACCAATGCTGCTCCTTATTAGTATAAACAATTACTTACATTACATACACAATTGAAAGTGCAATTGTTAAAATTGCAAAAATTACACCTAAAATTATTGTCCATCTTTTCAACTTTCCTTCTTTTGTTCTTCCTTTATTTTTCTCATAAAAATTACTTGATGAAGAACCTGTCATTGTACTAGATAAACCACCATCTTCTTTAGATTGCATCATTGCTACAATTATTAATGCCAAGCATACTACTGCATAAATTCCTATTAAACCATATTTTACTATTTCCATATATATATCCTCCCACGGCTTTTTTATTTACAACATTGATATTTTAGCATATAATTAAATTAATTGCAAATGTTTTTTTACAATACATTAAAATATATCAAAAAAGCTCCAATAATTGCTATAACAAAACCTAAAATTTTAAATCCATTTGTGGCTTCATTTTGATCACCAAAACCAAATAATTTTTTAGTTAAACTTCGTGCATCATAAATCATAATTGTTCCAAATAAAACAATTATAACACCTATCATTATCAATACAATCTTTAACATAATCAACATCCTTTATATATTTTTTCAATTATTCTTTCTTCTATTTAATACATTTATTTTACCAACTTTGTTAGTAAAAGTCAATTATGTAAATGCTATAATTCTAATCTATTTTGAAACTTTTCTTCTACCATTTTTTTGCACTTTTCATTTTTTTCTTTATCTAAGTTTGGATCATCTTGTATTATTTTTAGTGCTAAACTTTGTACCATTTTTAGCATTGGCATATCTTCAAATAAATTGGCTATTTTGAATTCTGGTATTCCATGTTGCTTAGTTCCAAAAAACTCTCCTGAACCTCTTAATTCTAAGTCCTTTTCTGAAATTACAAAACCATCATTTGTAGATTGCATTACATTCATTCGTTGCCTTATAATTTCAGAATTTCCTTGATATTTCAGTATACAGTAAGATTTATACTCTCCTCTTCCTACTCTTCCCCTTAATTGATGCAACTGTGCAAGTCCAAATCTTTCTGCATTTTGTATTATCATTATACTTGCATTTGGCACATTTACCCCTACTTCTATTACAGTCGTTGAAATAAGTATATCTATATTTCCATTTTTAAATTCTTCCATTATTTGATCTTTTTCCTTTGGTTTCATTTTACCATGCAAATATTCTACCCTATAATCCTTAAATACATTTTCTTTATATATTTCAACTAATTCCATAACAGATTTTGCATTTATTTCTTCACTTTCTTCTACTAATGGACATACTATATATGCTTGCCTCCCCTCTTGTATTTGTTTTTTTACAAAATTATTTACTCTTTCTTCTAAACCTTTTGTAACAGCAAATGTATCTATCTTTTTTCTATTTGGTGGCAATTCATCTATTATAGAAATGTCTAAATCTCCATATAATATTAATGCAAGTGTTCTAGGTATTGGTGTTGCTGTCATAACTAATACATCTGGATTTGTTCCTTTATTTGAAATTATTGTTCTTTGTCTTACTCCAAATCTATGTTGTTCATCTGTAATTACTAACCCTAAGTTTTTGAATATTACATCATCTTCTAATATAGCATGTGTTCCTATTAGTACATCTATTTCCCCATTTAATAATCGTTCTAATATATCTTGCTTTTTCTTTTTAGTAATTCCACTTGTTAATAATTCACATTTTATATTAAACTTTTCTAAAACCCCGTGAAAATCCTTCCATATGCTGTGCTGCAAGAATTGCTGTTGGTGCCATTATTGCCATTTGATATCCACTTTTCACAGCTTTATAAGCTGCAATTATTGCAACTACTGTTTTACCTGAGCCAACATCTCCTTGAAGCAATCTGTTCATTGGTTTGCTTTTTTCCATATCGTTATCTATTTCTTCTAAAACTCTTAACTGTGCTTTTGTTAATTTGAATGGTAATTCATTTATTACATCTGACATATTTGCTTCTTTACTAAATTGAATTCCTTTTTCTTCTTTTGAATATTTATTTTTTAAACTAAGAAGTGCAAGTTGCATACTTAATAATTCTTCAAATACAAGCCTTCTTCGTGCACTTTCAAAATCCTTAAAATCACTTGGAAAATGTATTTTATTAATCGCTTCATTAATATTAGGTAAATTATATTCATTAACTATATACTCTGGAATTGTTTCTTCTAATTTATTATCAACTAAGCTTAAAGCATTTTCCATAATTTGCCTAATAACATTTCCGAGATAAACTATATGTTAAAGGATATATTGGTACTATTTTTCCAGTATTTTTATTTGCTCCTTCATCATCAAAAGTTGGAGAAACCATTTGAATAGAACCATTTTTTCTTGTTACTTTACCATAAAAATTATATTTTTCTCCTAATTTAAATCTATTTTTTAAATATCCTTGATTATACCATGTAATAACTGCTGAATCTGTATCATCACGAACTACCAATTTATACATAGTCATATTTCTTCGATGTGTCCTAATCTCATTCATTCTAGATACAACAATTGCTTCTATTAACACTTCTTGTCCATCAATAGCATCTGCAATTTTTACTGGTTTACTCCTGTCTTCATGCTCACGTGGATAATATGTAATTAAATCTTTTAATGTATATATTCCTAATTTGTTTAATAAAACTACTCTATTAGGTCCAACACCTTTTATATATTTTACATCTTTATTTAAATCTACCATATCTTTACCTCTTATGTTATTGTAAATTCCTATATAATATTTAATCAAATAAATCGATATTGTAGGTGCAATTATATAGTAACTATTGCAAAACCATTGTAACAATAATAAATAAAAAAATCAATAAAACTATTGTATTTTTTTTTATACTATGGTAAAATTGCTAATAGACAATTTATTAACTTTATAGGAGGTGCAATAGAAAATGGCAAAATGTGAAATATGTGAAAAAACTTTAGCTCATGGAAATAAAATTAGTATAGCTCGTTCTCATGTTAGTAGAAGATCTACTAGAACTTGGAAACCAAATTTAAGAAGTGTAAAGGTTTTAATCGATGGTCAACCTAAAAGAATACATGTATGTGCTAAATGTTTACGTGCTGGAAAAGTAAAAAGAGCTTAGGATAAATTAAAAGTAGGAAATATCCTACTTTTTTGTTATTCTTTTATTCCAAATATTAATTTTACAAAACCCCTTAAAAATTTGGGTACTTTTTTTACTACTATTTGCATATGTATCCACTCTCCTTTTACTTTTAGCATGCAAGCCAAATAAGTCCTAATACAAGTACTGCTACTCCTATTATGAATAACCATCCAGCTACTGGAAGTAATAAAACTAATAATACTCCTAACCCCATTCCTATTAAGGCTACTCCACAAGTCTTTTTTAGTAATCCAAACATAATATATTACCTCCAATCTCTTTAATATATTATATTAATTTATGTAAAAAAGGTGATTAATTATATGAAACTTAAAAAAAATGAAATAATTGATATTGTAAATATTTTAAAATTAACTTATCCAGATGCTACATGTAGTTTAGATTTTAAAACTCCATTTGAACTTGTTGTAGCAGTCATGCTTTCTGCTCAATGCACAGATGAAAGAGTTAACAAAACTACTCCTTCTATATTTTGTAAATATTCCTCTCCAGAAGATTTTGCAAATATAGATATACATGAATTAGAAAACATTATTCATCCTTGCGGTTTTTATAAAAACAAAGCAAAAAATATTAAAGCATGTGCTAAAAAAATAGTAGAAGATTTTAATGGTATTGTTCCTAATACTATGGAAAAATTAATTACTCTTCCTGGTGTTGGCAGAAAAAGTGCAAATGTTATTTTGCTAGAAGTTTTTGGCATTGCAGAAGGAATTGCTGTTGATACACATGCTAAAAGAATTTCTAACAAAGTAGGTCTTTCTTCTAAAAATGATCCTGAAAAAATTGAACAAGATTTAATAAAACTATTTCCAAAAGAATATTTAAAAGATATAAATCATTTATTTGTATGGCATGGAAGAAATACATGTAATGCTCGTACTCCAAAATGTAATTTATGTCCTATTAATAAATATTGTAATAGTTATTATTTATCTAAAAATGTATAAAATTTTATTCTATACTAATAATAAACTTTAGAGGTGATTGTTTTGACAAACATTAATTGTTCTGCTAATTGTGTCTATCAAAAAGATGGCAAATGCTGTTTTGAAAACATTTCTTCTAAAGTGTCTACCCCTAATTCAAATTGTGCATATTTTGTAAACAAGAATTAGAAGTTGGAAGTTAGATTTTACTTCCAACTTCTAATTCCTCTTCATCTTGACAAATATAGTTTTTAGTTATATAGTTTATCTATAAAAAATATATGTTTAGGAGGATTTAATAATGTTAAAGTTTAAATCAAAATTATTCGTTGTTTTTGTTGCTTTAATGCTTTTAGTTTCTACTATCTGCTTTGCAACAGATGCACAAAATGTTTCTACTGTTCCTGGCGATAATGCTAGAACTGGTGAACCAGTACCTACTAGTGGAACTAATGAAGTAACTACTAATGAAACAGGTGATACAACAACTTCTGGAGATTCTAATGATCATACACATGAGGATTTAGCTGACCAAATTTTAAATGACGACTTGTACATGTTTGATAATAATGTAGTTATGGACAAATTAGTTGATGGTAATGCTTATTTATTTGGTAATAATGTTGAAGTTTCTGGTCGTGTAAATGGTAATTTATATGTATTTGGAAATACAATAACTTTTAAAAGTGGTTCATATGTTGTAAATTCTATTTTTATTGCTGGTAGACAAGTAGATCTAGATACACAAGCAAATGACATATATATTGCTGGTGATACTGTAAATATTTCTTATGACACTTTTATAGTAAGAGATTTAAGAGTTGGTGCAAACAATCTTAATTTTAATGGTTGTGTTGGTAGAAATGCTTTTATTGATGCAAATAACTTCGACTTCATAAAAAATGGTGAACAATCTGCTCTTGTATATGGTAATTTAGATTATACATCTACTAACAAATTAGAACTTTCTTCTGAAGATGTACAAGGAAATATAAATTATAAAGAGCCTGTTGTATATGATGAAGATTCTATACAAGATATTATTTTTGACAAAATAAATAGTTTATTAGCATCATTATTATTCACAATAGTTGTTTATTTATTAGCTTTATGGATTGCACCAAACTTTATGAAAAAATCTGCTTCTTTTGTTTCTACAAAAGCAATCCCTGCAATTGGAATTGGATTTTTAACTTTAATTTTAATCCCTGTTGCTTGTTTTATATTACTATGCTCTACTGTTGGTGTATCTGCATCTTTTGCTTTATTAGGATTATATATATTAATACTATTAATTTGCTCTTCTATTGTAAGCATATGTATTACTAATAAAATTAAAGAACAATATAAATTTGATAAAAAATCTAAGGTTGCATTAACTCTTGTTATAACAGCAATTGTTCTTTGGGCATTACAACAAATACCATTTATCGGTGGTTGGATAGGTTTCTTACTTGCAATTATTGGGCTTGGAGTTATGTTTATGTATTTATTTACTAAAAACAAAAAAGATAATAATAATTCTACAGAAGCAGTAGCTTAATTTCAAACTACCATACTAAATTGCTTTGAAATTAAATAATAATGACTTTAATTTAAATTCGAATTTAAAAATTCTATAATTTCATTTTTATGTATTTCAAAAAATAAATTTGAATTTTGTTTACAACTAAAAATATATATAATATGTATTTCACTTTTAATTTCAGAAATATAATAAATTAGTCTAAATTCTTTAAAAACAATTCTCGAAAACGCTTGTCTTGCAATTCAAGAACATATCTTCCCATATATGGTACTTGTTGTATATCGAGAATTGTTTTATAATACCATTTAAAACCTTGCTTGCATATTTAGGTGAAATTTTTATTGAATAATTATATATATCGCCAATTGCAAACTTTGCATTATCCGATATCAGAACTTCCATCATTCATTTCCTCCAATCTTTTGATATATATTTCAAGTTCCTCTAAAGTACATACTTTTCCATTTTCAATATCAGCTTCACTATCTTTAATTTTTGCTAAAAAAAATAACTTATATATAATATCATACAAAGTATCTTCTTTTAAATCTACCTGTTTTAATGTATCTTTAATAAAATTCATATTTAATTCCTCCCTTTTTTATTATTTTCAGTTAACATATTTTTTAAAGTATCAAAATTAAAATGGATATCTGTTCCAGGAATAATTGTAGTCTCGTCTTCTCCATATTTATTTATATACTCTTTCATTAACATTAACACCATTTCTGTATATGTTTTATTATCAAAATAGTTTTTTGGTAATGTATCAACTATCTCTAACATTCTATTTTTTACTTTTGACATAATCCCACTTCTTTCTCAAATTTTATTAAAATAGTTTTTAAGCAAAGAGCGAGAAAACTCGCTCTTTTTATTTCATTGCTTCTTCAACTGCAACTGCAACAGATACTGTTGCACCTACCATTGGATTATTTCCCATTCCTATTAATCCCATCATTTCTACATGGGCTGGTACAGATGAACTTCCTGCAAACTGTGCATCTGAATGCATTCTTCCCATTGTATCTGTCATTCCATATGATGCTGGTCCTGCTGCCATGTTATCTGGATGTAGTGTTCTTCCTGTTCCTCCTCCTGATGCTACTGAAAAATATTTTTTGCCTTGTTCTATACATTCTTTTTTGTATGTTCCTGCAACTGGATGTTGGAATCTTGTTGGATTTGTTGAATTACCTGTTATAGAAACATCTACTCCTTCTTGATGCATTATTGCAACTCCTTCTCTTACATCATTTGCTCCATAACATCTTACTTTAGACCTTTCACCTTCTGAATATTCTATTTCTTCTACTATGTTTACTTTTCCTGTAAAGAAATCAAACTCTGTTTTTACATATGTAAATCCATTTATTCTTGAAATTACTTGTGCTGCATCTTTTCCTAATCCATTTAATATAACTCTTAATGGTTCTTTTCTTACTTTGTTTGCAGATTTTGCAATACCTATTGCCCCCTCTGCTGCTGCAAAACTTTCGTGCCCTGCTAAAAATGCAAAACATTTTGTTTCTTCTGATAATAACATAGATGCTAAATTACCATGTCCAAGTCCCACTTTTCTATCATCTGCAACTGAGCCTGGTATACAAAATGCTTGTAACCCTTCTCCTATTGCCTTTGCTGCATCTGCTGCTTTTGTGCATCCTTTTTTTACTGCTATTGCTGCACCTAATGTATATGCCCAACATGCATTTTCAAAACAAATTGGTTGAACACTTTTCACTAAATCATATGGGTTAAATCCCTTTTCTTTACATATATTTAATGCATCTTCAAAATCTTTTATTTTGTATTTCTCCATTACTGGTTTTATTTGTTCAATTCTTCTTTCATAACTTTCAAATGTTACTGCCATTGCATTCTTACCTCCTATTTTTTATGTTTATTTTTTAGTAAATTCCTTAGAAGAGTAGGCAATTAATAATTACCTCTACAATTATTCTTCTCTAGGATCTATTTTCTTTACTGCTTCATCAAATCTTCCATATTTACCTGATGCTTTTTCTATTGCTTCAGTTGGTTCTATTCCTTTTTTTATGTTTTCCATCATTTTTCCTAAATTTACATATTTGTAACCTATTATTTGATTATCTTTGTCTAACCCTATTTCTACTATGTATCCTTCTGCTAGTTCTAAATATCTTGGTCCTTTTGCAAGTGTTGAATATATTGTTCCTACTTGACTTCTATGTCCTTTTCCTAAATCTTCAAGTCCTGCTCCTATTGGAAGTCCTCCTTCTGAGAATGCAGATTGTGTTCTACCATATACAATTTGTAAGAATAACTCTCTCATTGCTGTATTTATAGCATCACATACTAAATCTGTATTTAATGCTTCTAATATTGTTTTTCCTACTAATATTTCTCCTGCCATTGCTGCTGAATGTGTCATCCCTGAACATCCTATCGTTTCTACTAGTGCTTCTTGTATTATTCCTTCTTTTACATTTAGTGTTAATTTACATGCTCCTTGTTGTGGTGCACACCATCCTATTCCATGTGTTAATCCTGATATGTCCTTTATTTCTTTGGATTGTACCCATTTTCCCTCTTCTGGAATTGGTGCTGGTCCATGGTCTACTCCCTTTGCAACTGGACACATTTCTTCTACTTCTTTTGAATAAATCATATTATTTGCTCCTTTCTGATATTGGTTTTTATATTTGATATAATTTTAATAACTTTTTTTATATTGTTCGCATTATTTGACTTACTATTTCTGGTTCTTCTTGTTCTTCTTCTTTTTTAATATTTTCTTGCATTGTATCAATTTGAAGTTCTTCTTTGTTATATTCAATTAGATGCTTTGACGATTTTTTGTATATTCCCTCTGTATATGTACTCATATTTCTATTTAAGTATTCTTCATTTTCTAAATATTCCTCTATCATTTTCCTTTCTTTTTTACTGTAACTACTTAATGGAACATTTAGATATTTATGCCTAAATATAAGATGTCTATCATAACTTGTATATTTTGTGTCTGCTAAATCGTCATATTTAAATTCCATGCAAAAATTAAAGTTTTGTATTATTATATTTGTATTACTCCATGGCTTTTCTCCTAAATCTATTTGCTCTTTTCGCAATTTTTTTATTTCACCATATAACTTATCTGCAAGTTTTAAATATTGACTCTCATCTATATTAAATTTGTTTGGCACTTCATATACATTTACTGGATTTTTCCTTATCATACTTTTAGGATAGTAGTAAAAGAACATTTCTCCTGTTTCTAATTTGTTAAAATGTTCAATTACAGATGCATATAAATATATTCTATCCCATTTTTCTGGTATCATATAATATAGTTGTTTTTGTATATTAGAATAAAGCTCTTTTATATTAGACGTTTTTACCATAATAACCACCACTATTTTCTATCTATTATACTCTGTCCTGTCATTTCTTCTGGTTTTTGTAATTCCATTATGTCTAGCATTGTTGGTGCTAAATCTGCAAGTTTTCCTTGTTTTAGTTTTACATTTTCCATACCTACTAATATTAATGGTACAGGATTTGTAGTATGAGCTGTATGTGGCTCTCCTGTTTTATAATCTATCATCTGTTCTGAATTTCCATGGTCTGCTGTTATTAGCAATACTCCATTTTTTTCTTCTATAAGATTTACTACCTTGCCTACACATTCATCTATAGTTTCTATTGCCTTTACTGCTGCATCTAAATTTCCTGTATGTCCTACCATATCTGGATTTGCATAATTTAGTATTATACAATCATACTTATCAGAAGAAATTGCTTCTAGAACTTTATTTGTTACTTCATATGCACTCATTTCAGGTTTTTGATCATATGTTTCCACCTTTGGAGATGGTACTAATATTCTATCTTCTCCTTCATATTGCTTTTCTTCTCCTCCATTAAAGAAAAATGTAACATGTGCATATTTTTCAGTTTCTGCTATACGTAGTTGTGTATAGCCTTTAGCACTAATATATTCACCAAATGTATTTTTTAGACTTGTTGGTTTAAATGCTATTTCTACATTTGGCATTGTTTCATCATATTGGGTCATACATACAAAATATAATTGTAAATCTTTATTTGTAAACCCTTCAAATTTATCATCTACTAATGCTCTTGTAATTTGTCTTGCTCTGTCTGGTCTAAAGTTGAAAAATATTACTGAATCGTTTTGTTGTATTGTTGCAATTGGGGTTTCTCCATTACATATTATTGTTGGTTCAACAAATTCATCAAATACCTCTTTTTGGTATGAGCTTTCTATTGCTGAAATTGCTGTTGGTGCTTTTATTCCATCTCCTTTTACTAATGCATCATATGCTTTTTTTACTCTTTCCCATCTTTTATCTCTATCCATTGCATAAAATCTTCCCATTATGCTTGCAATTTTACCTATTTCTTTTTCCTTCATTTTATTTTCTAGTTGTGTTATATAATTTTCTGCTGATGTTGGTGGTGTATCTCTTCCATCTAGAAAACAATGTACATATACATTTTCTATTCCTTTTCTTTTTGCAAGTTCTAATAGTGCATAAAGATGGCGTATATGGCTATGGACTCCTCCATCTGATAGTAGACCCATTACATGCAAAGATGAGTTATTGTCTTTACAATTTTGAATTGCATTATTAAATTCTTCTATACTAAAAAAATCCCCATCTTCAATAGATTTTGTTATTCTTGTTAGTTCTTGATATACTATTCTTCCAGCTCCAATATTTGTATGTCCAACTTCTGAATTTCCCATTTGACCATCTGGAAGTCCAACGTTTAATCCACTTGTATATATATCTGTTGTTGGACACATCTTCATAAGTTTGTCTAAATTTGGTGTATCGCTAAGTTTTACAGCATTTCCTTTTTCATTAGAATTTTCACCAAATCCATCTAATATCATTAGCATTGTTAATTTGTTTTTCATATACTATTTACCTTCCTTTTATTTTACTTAATATTCTTCATTTTCTTCTTTTAATAATTGTTCATTTTCTTCAAATATTTTTCTTAAAGAAATAGTACAATTTTTTAATATGCCTATTTTTATATCTTGTGTTAATTTATACATCTTTGGTAAGGTAATAACTCCATCTTTATTTAATATATATGGAGTTATTACTTGTCTTTGCATATCTATTATCCAGTATTCTTTTACTCCATAGTATTGATAAAGATTGAACTTATAAAATATATCATGGTTTGCATTATATTGTGATAGTACTTCTATAACCAAATCTGGTGGTCCTTCAATTCCTTTATCTGATAGTTTATTTTTGTCACATACCACCATTACATCTGGTTGAACCACTGTACAGTATTTATTTTTCTTTTCACTTAATTTTACATTTAATGGTGCAACAAATGGTTTACATCTTTTATCTTCTAAGTAGTTTGCTATTTGTCTATAAATTTCACCTACTACCTCTTGATGTAATCTACTTGGTGCACTCATTAAATATAATTCTCCATCTAATAACTCATATCTATCATCATCAATTTCTAAAAATTCTTCATATGTATATTTTTTAATTTTATATGCTAAATTTTCCACTTTCTTTTTTTCCTCTTTCATAAAAAATTTAGCCCCCTTTTTATATTATCTCTTATACTATTTTAAATTATTGAGACTTTATATAGCAACTTCTTCAAAACATAACATAATTCATATTTTCTAATAATCTGCAATTTGTGCAAATTCTTGTGGTTTTAGGCTTGCACCTCCAACTAATGCTCCATCTATATCAGATGTAGAAAATAATTCTTTTGAGTTTGATGCATTTACACTTCCACCATACAAAATTATAACTCTATTAGCTATGTTTTGTCCATATATTTTACCAATTTCTTCTCTAATAGTTTTTATACAATTATTTGCGTCTTCTTTAGTTGCTGTTTTTCCTGTTCCTATTGCCCAAATTGGTTCATATGCTATTATTATTCTTTCAAGTTCTGCATCAGTTACTCCCAATAGCGCTTTTTGTGTTTGTGCAATTACTACCTCATTTGTTTTTCCTTGTTCTTTTTGTTCTAGAGTTTCACCTATACATATTATTGGTTTTAGTCCATTTTCTAATGCTGTATTTACTTTTTTATTTACTGTTTCATCTGTTTCTGCAAAATGCTGTCTTCTTTCTGAATGACCTATTATTACATATTCTATTTCCAATTCTTTTAGCATTGGTGCAGATATTTCCCCTGTATACGCTCCTTTTTCTTCCCAATGTACATTTTGTGCTCCTACTTTTACATTTGTTCCTTTAGTTACTCTTACTAAATCTTTTAAATCTAAATATGGTGCACATATAATTATTTCATTTTCTATACCCTTCACTAAAGGAATAAATTCTGTCATATATTCTAATGCATAAACTGGATTCATATTCATTTTCCAATTTCCTGCAATTACTTTTTTCCTCATAAATTTTATCCTCCTATCTCCATTAATCCTAAGTTTTTTTGTTTTTCAGCATCTTCTTTTATTAATTGTTTCATTATATTTATTTTTTCTCCTAATTTTGGTGTCCAAAAAATTCTCCAATTCTCTCCATTTTTTATGTCTTCTTCTAATTCTTGTAGGCTTTCTAATTCTTCTGCTATTTCAATTTCTTTTTCTATTGAATTTTGTTTAATACTTTGATTTAATTGTTCTTCTGTAAAGTCTACTACAGTTCCATACATATGCACTTTTTTATTTTTTAATAATGGATGAGGTAAATCCATATCTCCCAAATTATAAAATTGTAGTATTTGTGTTACTTCTATTCCTGTTTCTTCATATATTTCTCTATATATTGCCTGTATTGGTGCTTCTCCCTGTTTTATATGTCCTGAAATAAGATCTTTTTTTCCAGGATCTAATTTTTGACTTTTTTTTCTAATAAATCTATATATTTTTCCTTGCTTATTTGCCACTATTGTTGACACAAATTCATCTATATCTTTTTTAGTGTTTACTTTATATTTTTCTAACATTTTTCTATATCCTTTTTAAACAAATTTATTTATTATTTATCTAACAAACATTCTATTCCTGGTAATTTTTTTCCTTCTAAAAACTCTAGTGCTGCTCCTCCTCCTGTGGATACATGTGTTAATTTGTCTGCCACACCAGCTTTTTCGATTGCTGCTGCACAATCTCCTCCTCCTACTACAGTTACAGCATCACTAGTAGCTAATGTATTTGCTATTGCATTTGTTCCTATTGCGAATTGATCAAATTCGAAAACTCCTACTGGTCCATTCCATAGTATTGTTTTGGCTTTTTTTAGTTCTTCTGTATATAGTTTTATTGTTTCTTCTCCTATATCAAATCCTTCCCATCCATCTGGAATCTCTGTACATTTAACTGTTTTAGATTCTGTGTCTTTATTATATTCTTTTCCTATTTTAGTATCTACTGGTAGCATTAATTTTACATTTCTTTCTTTTGCTTTTTTCATTAAGTTTAATGCTAAATCTAATTTATCTAGTTCACATATAGAATCTCCCACATTGTATCCTTGTGCTTTAAAGAAAGTATATGCCATACCACCACCAATTATTAGTGTATCTACTTTTTCTATTAATGAGTCTACTATATCTATTTTGTCTGATACTTTCTTCCCACCTAAAACAGCAATAAATGGTCTTTTAGGTTCATCTAATGCATTTCCTAGAAATGTCAACTCTTTTTCTATTAAAAATCCAGAAACTGCTGGTAAATATTCTGCTACTCCTGCTGTTGAAGCATGTGCTCTATGAGATGTACCAAATGCATCATTTACATAAATTTCTGCTAATGAAGCAAGTTGTTTTGCAAATTCTGTATCATTTTTTTCTTCTCTTGCATCAAATCTTATATTTTCTAGTAATACAACTTCTCCTTCTTTCATATCTTTTGTTAAATTTTTAGCACTTATTCCTACTATATCAGATGTTAATTTTACTGGAATATTTAATATATTTTCTAATTCTTTTGCAACAGGTGCTAAACTATATTCTTTTTTAACTTCTCCTTTTGGTCTTCCTAAATGTGAACAAAGTATTACTTTTGCTCCATTATCTAATAAATATTTAATTGTTGGTATTGCAGATACTATTCTTCTTGTATCTGTAATATTTTGATTTTCATCTTGTGGTACATTAAAATCACATCTTACTAATACCTTTTTTCCTTTTACATCAATATCTTTTACCGTTTTTTTCATAAATAAATCCTCCTATTATATTTAATATTATACAAAAGGTACATATTTTGACATTGTTTTTAAATGTCAAAATATCTGCCCTTTTTATTTATTTTTCAATCAATTTAAATTATATAGGGGCGATTATTAATGAGGCTCGCCCCGTTATATAGTAAATTCTTCTTTAACACATAAAATTAATCTTTTGTTGCCATATATCTTGCAAGATCTACTAGTTTGTTTGAATATCCCCATTCATTATCATACCATGCAACTAATTTTACAAAAGTATCTGTTAATTGTATACCTGCTGTTGCATCAAATATTGATGTATGTTCATCACTTACAAAGTCTGTTGAAACAACTGGATCTTCTACATATTCTATAATTCCTTTAAATTCATTTTCAGATGCCTTTTTAACTGTTTCACATATTTGTTCATATGTTGCTGGTTTTTCTAGGTTACATGTTAAGTCTACTACTGAAACATCTACTGTTGGTACTCTAAATGCCATTCCTGTTAATTTTCCGTCTAATTGTGGTATAACTTTTCCAACTGCTTTTGCTGCTCCTGTTGAAGATGGTATTATGTTTGCAGCAGCAGCTCGTCCACCTCTCCAATCTTTTTTAGATGCTCCATCTACTGTTTTTTGTGTAGCTGTTGTTGCATGAACTGTTGTCATAAGTCCATCTTTTATTCCAAAATTGTCGTTTATTACTTTTGCAAGAGGTGCTAAACAGTTTGTTGTGCAAGATGCATTTGATACTATATTCATGCTTGGATCATATTGTTCATTATTAACTCCCATAACAAACATTGGTGCATTTTTTGATGGTGCACTTATTATTACTTTTTTTGCTCCTGCATCTATATGTGCTTGTGCTTTTTCTAATGTAGTAAATACTCCTGAACATTCTAAAACATATTCTACTCCATCTGTACCCCATGGTATGTTTTTTGGATCCATTTCGTTATATACTTTTACTTCTTTTCCATTTACTATTAATTTTCCATTTTCTTCTTTTACTTCACCCTTAAATTTCCCATGTACCGAATCATATTTTACCATATATGCCATGTAGTCTGCTGTAATAAATGGATCATTTATTGCAACCACTTCTACATCTTCCTTTGTTAATGCTGCTTGAAATGTTAAATTTCCTATTCTTCCAAATCCATTAATTCCTATTTTTATTGACATTTTAAATTCCTCCAATTCCGATACTATTTGTATCTATATTATTAGTCTTTACAGACACATAAATTCTATACCAAAAAAGAATACTTTTCAAGTATTCTTTTACATTTTTTATATGTAATTTTTATTTTCTGTTACAGTTCACAGCATATATAATAAAATCCGCTACGGCTAAGTAATATATTT
>CAOKHI010000012.1 GCA_948468275.1 uncultured Clostridium sp.
TATGTAAGTGTAAAATCTAAATAAAAACAAGAAAATGGGACAAACGAAAAAATTCGATTATAAAACTCTTGACAACACAAAACAAATGTTTTAAAACAATATAAAACTACATAAGGTTGTGATATAAATGAAAAAAGAAATTATAAAAACAGAAATGAAAGTAAAAGATAATTTGGTCAGAGTTATGAGAGTTGGAGATATTGACTATAGTTCTTTAACTGATTTAGCAAAATACCAAAATGAAGATGATCCATCAGGAGTTATAAGAAACTGAATGTCAAATAAAAATTCTTTTGACTTTTATAATCTTTGGGAAGAATTACACAATGAAAATTTTAATTCCGTGGAATCACACAGAATTAAAATTGATGAAGTAGGATATAATCGTTTTACAATGACACCAAATAGATGGAAAAAAGATTTTAATGCTATTGGTATTATTCCAAGTAGCGGAAAGTATAGTATTGGAACATTTGCACATCCAGATATTGCATTTGAATTTGCTAGTTGGTTAAATACAGAATTTGAAAGATTAAAACAGAATGAAAGTTATCAAAATAAGATAAATTGGTCAGTAAGAAGAGAATTAGCAAAAACAAATTATAGAATTCATATTGATAGTATAAAGGAAAATATAATTCCAAATTTAACAGAAAAACAAAAACAATATGTATATGCAAACGAAGCAGACATATTAAATGTAGCTTTATTTGGTAAAACAGCAAAAGAATGGAAAGATGAAAATCATAATTTAGATGGAAATATGCGAGATTATGCGAATATACTTCAATTAGTAATTTTAATTAATTTGGAAAATTTAAATGCAGAAATGATAAATCAAGGAGTAGAACAAAGTAAAAGGCTTGAAAGATTAAATGAAGTAGCTAAAAAACAATATGAAATTTTACAAGATAGTAAAGGAATTAAGAAAATTGAGAACTTAGATAATAGTAAGTTATTAAATTGATATGATATTATATTTGGTTATAGCAAGCTATATTAAAAGTCAAATTGCCTTATATATCATATATTAAACATTTTTTTATAAAAATAGCAAATTCACATAAAACTCATTAAATTAGAAAGTAGTTTAGTATGATGGCTTTTTAAGTATAAGGCAGTTAATTTATTGAAAATTAATTACCTTTTGTGTTATAATCATGTCAAGATACATATGGGTTTAGAAATATAAAGAAGTAAATTCATGATATTAGATTAGAAAAATAAACTTTAAGGGTGATAGAAATAGAAACAAAAATTATAAATGATATAGCAATAGTAAAAAGTAATGAAATTATAATAAAAGATGTTCAATCAGCAATAGATTTTATTATGACTATAAAATATGAAACAGATTGTAACACAATAGCATTAAATAAAAATTCAGTAGTAGAAGATTTTTTTATATTAAGTAAAGGATTAGCAGGAGAAATTTTGCAAAAATTTATAAATTATCAGACTAAAGTTGCTATATATGGAGATTACTCAAAATATACAAGTAAGCCATTAAAAGACTTCATATATGAAAGTAATAATGGTAAAGATATCTTTTTTGTAGAAAATGAAGATGATGCAATAAAAATGTTAAGTAAATAAAAAATTTTAAAGGAGAAAAATTATGGCAAGAGTATTAAAAAATAAGGAATTAGTTAATACAAGATTAGCAACTAATTATGGTGGATGGATGTATTGTGATAAGTGTAATGAAAATATAGGTTATTTATGTTATTCAACTTATGATAGATTAGAATTAAAATATATATGTAATTGTGGAAGCCAAGGTAGTGCATTAGTGGATTTTGAAGATAGTAAAATAGGTCAAAATTGTAATGATGAATTAGTTATTATAAAAAATAGATTATGCTGTCCAAAAGATAACGAGCCTTTAATTACAATATTGGATAAAAAAGTGGCTAGTTATGAAATGAAAATTACTTGTAAATCATGTAATAAAACATATAAAAAGGAGGTGGAATAAGTGAACTTTTTATTAACATTATTGATAGGAATAGTTGCAGGAGTAATAGATGTATTACCAATGATTAAAATGAAAGTTGATAAGTATTCTTGCATATCAGCATTTGTATATTATGTAATAGTTCCTTTTGTTATCTATGGAATTAATTGGTTTAGTGAATTATGGTGGCTAAGAGGAGGAGTTGTTGCTATTATTATGGCAATTCCAGTTATTATTTTAGTTGCTAAAGAAGATAAAAAAAGCCCAGTAGCAATGACAATAATGTCTATTGTTTTAGGAAGCATTATTGGTGTTTTGGGACATTTTTTAAATCTAATGTAATGATAAATTGTCCTAAAAAACGAATAAACTACTTGCGAGTATAAGGAAAAAGTGATATACTTATAAAAAATAAATAGCCAATAAAAAAGCAAAGTAAGTTAAAATAAAATATATTTTAAGAGAGATGGGGAAGCTGGAAACCTGTTAATATAGTTTTTTCTGAAATTTCACTTTTTTGGTTTTGCTTTGAAATAAAAGTAGAAGTAGACGGTTGTTACGTTATAACTTTAAATAAGGTTAATCATTATATTAATAAATTTAGGTGGTACCACGGAATAACTATCCATTTCGTCCTATATAAATAGGATAATGGATTTTTTTATTATATAGGAAAGGTAGGTAAATATGAAAAAGAAAATTGAAGAAATTAGAAAATTAGCAAAAGATAGTATTGCAAAAGTAAAAGATTTACAAGGATTAGAAGCAATACGTGTTAAGTTTTTAGGTAAAAAAGGAGAACTTACATCTGTATTAAGAGGAATGGGAGCACTTACTAAAGAAGAAAGGCCAATAATTGGAGAATTAGTAAATAAAGTAAGAGATGAATTAGAAGAACATATTCAAAAATTAGAGTCAGATTTTAAACAAAAACAATTAGAAGAGAAATTAGAAAAAGAAAAGATAGATGTTACTCTTCCTAGTACTAAATTAAAAAGAGGAAGTAAACATCCTATAAATAGAATAGTAGAGGAAATAGAAGATTTATTTGTATCTATGGGATATGATGTTGTAGATGGTCCAGAACTTGAAACAGATGAATATTGTTTTGAAAGATTAAACCTTCCAAAGGGGCATCCAGCAAGAGATATGCAAGACAGTTTCTATGTAAATACAGAGTATTTGCTAAGAACACAAACATCAGCTGTTCAAGCACGAGCAATGATGGCAAATGAAGAAAAAACACCAATTAGAATAATATGCCATGGAAAAACATATAGAAGAGATGATGATGCAACTCATTCACATCAATTTGGGCAAGTAGAAGGATTAGTAATAGATAAAAATATATCATTAGCAGATTTAAAAGGAACATTAGAAGTATTTGTTAAAAAAATGTTAGGTCAAAATTCTAGATTACGTTTTAGACCTAGTTATTTCCCTTTCACAGAGCCATCATATGAAGTAGACGTTAGTTGTTTTAAGTGTGATGGAAAAGGATGTAATCTATGTAAACAAACAGGTTGGATAGAAATTTTAGGTTCAGGAATAGTACATCCAAATGTATTAAAGATGAATGGATATGATCCAGATAAATATAGTGGTTTTGCGTTTGGAACAGGATTAGACAGACTTGCAATGTTTAAATATGGAATTACAGATATACGTTTACTTTATGCAAATGATGTAAGATTTTTAAATCAATTTGATAGAAAGGATGAGGAAAATGAAATTAAGTACTAATTTCGTAAAAGAATTTGTAGATATAGATGTAGATTTACAAACTCTTGCAGAAGATATGACAAGAGTAGGAAATGAATATGATAGTGCACAAAAGTTAATAAATGCAACAAATTTAGTAATAGGTGAAGTAATACAATGTAATGAACATCCAGATTCTGATCATCTACATGTATGCAAAGTAGATGTAGGAAATGAAATATTACAAATTGTATGTGGTGCACCAAATGTAAGAAAGGACTTAAAAGTTATAGTAGCTAAAGTTGGAGCAGAACTACCAGGCGATTTTAAAATAAAGAAAGGAAATATACGTGGGCAAGAATCTAATGGAATGATTTGTTCTATTGCAGAATTAGGATTAGAAAGTAAATTCTTAACAGAACAAGACAAAAATGGAATACACGAATTACCACAAGAAGCTACAGTAGGAGAAGATCCAATAGAGTTTTTACAATTAGATGATGAAGTAATAGATTTTGAATTAACAGCAAATAGAGGAGATTTATTAAGTATTTTAGGAATGGCATATGAAATAGCAGCAATTTACGATAAAAAAGTAAAAGATATAGATACATCATACAGTAAAACAAATGAAGATATAAACCATATATTTAAACTAGATATAAACACTAAAAATTGTTCAATGTTTTTAGCAAAAAAAGTAACAAATATTACAATAAAAGAAAGTCCAATATTTATAAAAAATAGGCTAATTGCATCTGGAATAAGACCAATTAATAATGTAGTAGATATAAGTAATTATGTTATGTTAGAAACAGGTCAACCTCTTCATTTTTATGATGCAGATACAATAAATAACAAAATAGAAGTTAGAATGGCACACGAAAAAGAAGAATTAACAACATTAGATGGAATAAAAAGAGAACTATCACAACAAGATATAGTAATATCTGATGGAAAGCAAGCAATAGGACTTGCAGGAGTTATGGGGGGGCTTACTACAGAAGTAGAAAACACTACTAAAAATATTATTATAGAAGCAGCAATTTTTAATTCTGTGAAAGTAAGACAAACATCTAAAAAAATATTAAGAAGTGAAGCAAGTAATCGATTTGAAAAAGGTCTAGATCCAAACAGAACATATTTAGCAGTAGAAAGAGCATGTCATCTACTAGAAAAATATGCAGATGCAACAATAGTAGGAGGACTTTGTGAATATAATACTTTAGATTTATCAAATAAAGAAATAGATATAACTTTTTCTAACATAAATAATATTTTAGGAATGGAAATAGAAAAGCAAGATGTTTTAGAGGTATTTAGAAAGTTAGGTTTCACATATACACAAAAAGATGATAATATACATGTATATATTCCAAAAAGAAGAATAGACATAAATATAAAAGAAGATTTGATAGAAGAAGTTGGACGTATATATGGTGTTGATAATATAAAAGGAAAATTGCCAATAATACCAATAAAACCAGGAAATTATAATAAAACAACTAGAGAAATTAGAAACAAAATGATATCACTAGGTTTAAATGAAACATTATCATATATATTAGTAAATGATAAAGAGGCTCCCAAATACACATGTGATGATTTTGAAATTGTAAAATTATTAGATCCAATGACAGAAGAAAGAAATACACTAAGATATAGTATGATACCATCAATGCTAAAAATATATGAGTATAATACATCTCATAATGTAAAGGATGTGTGTATATTTGAAATAGGAAAGGGATTTTATAAAAAACATGAAGAATATGGGGAACAAAATAAAATATGTACATTAATGGCAGGAAATTATTATTTAGGAATAGAAAAAAAACAAGTAGACTTTTACATAATAAAAGGAATAGTTGAAGAGCTATTAGATTATTTAGGGTATGCAAATAGATATAGTTTTATAACAAATAAAGAAATGCCAAAAGAATTTCATCCAGGAATAAGTGCTAGTATATCTGTAAATAATGACATAATAGGAACAATAGGAAAACTACATCCACAAATTACAAAAGCAGATGTATATGTTTTTGAAATAAACTTAGACAAATTATTAGACAAGAAAGTAGGAAAAATGAAATATAAAGAAATTTCAAAATATCCAATTATCAAAAAAGATTTAGCAGTAATAATAGACAAAAATGAAACTTCAGAAAAAATAGCTACATTAATAAAGAAATCCGCAGGAGGATTACTAACAAAAATAGAGATATTTGATGTATACACAGGGCAAGCAATAGCAAAAGACAAAAAAAGCATAGCATATTCACTATCTTTTGGAACAAATGATAGAACATTAACTGATGAAGAGATAAATGCTATTTTAGAAAAAATAATAGCAAATTTAGAAAAACAAGGAATTGGCATTAGAAGTTAGAATTTAGAAGAAATAAATATAGAGTAAAACAACTTCTTTTGAATTAGTAATAAAAAAATATATACTTAATATATTTTAATATAACACTAATTTGAGAGGAGTTTTTTAATGAAAAAGATATTATCATTAGTTACAATCCTAGCTATTATTTTATGTACAGGAGCCAATGTATATGCTGTGGGATATAGTTTTGATTTACAATATGAAGGAACTGTTGTTAAAAATGTTGCAAAAGATGCAAAAGTATTACTAATAGGAGAAGCGGCACCAACATATGCAACAGTAAGAATAAAAGTAGATATAACAGGACCTGTTACACCAGAAATATTAGCAACAGACTCAAATGGAACACAAATAAATATTGCTCAATTAGGACATTGGGGACCTACTTCAGGATTTCCAGTGCAAGGTGATTTTGTAAATACAACCCCAATTATAGCAACATTTCCAGAGGAAGGAACATATAAAATAACATTAAGTTTAATAGATTTAGCAAATGCAAATAATGTAATTGAAACAAAAACATTTGAAATAGAAGTATTTGAAGATCTTCCAATGGTAGAAGATGTAAATAGTATTGTAGATGCAAACAATGTTACAATAGATAATAATGTAGTTGAGGAATTACCAAAAACAGGAACAAGTATATTAGACTATGTACTTTATATAGGAACATTATTACTAATATTAACAGCAGGTATAGCATATATAAAAAGAAAAGAAATAAATGTGTAAGGAATAGTATGAAAGCTAAAGTTTTTTGCTGTAAATTAAATAAATCTGCTATCTTGCTAGTAGGAGTCATTATAATTCAATTAATATTTATAATAATAGGAATAAAGCAATTAAGAGAAGAAAAGAATTTTGAACAAATAGCTAAAAACATTTCTATAGAAGAAAAAGAACAGCCAAAACAAGAAATAAAACAAAATATAACAAAGACAGATAAAACATCAAAGATAAAACTAGAAGAATATAAAAACATACCAAGTGAAATAAAAGGATATAAAGTAATAGGAAAAATAGAAATACCAAAAATAGGATTAAGTAGTTACATACTATCTGAAACCAACAAAAAATCATTAAAAGTATCTGTTACAAAATTATATGGACCTGAAATAAACAAACAAGGAAATTTTTGCATAGCAGGACATAATTATGCAAATATGAAAATGTTTGGAGGAATAAAAAAATTGCAAATAGACGATGAAATAGAACTAACAGATACATTTGACAGAAAAGTAAAATATAAAGTCTACGAAACCTATAAAACAGACCCCAAAGATGTAGGATGCTTAAATCAAGACACAAAGGGAGAGAGAGAATTAACACTAATAACATGTACCGCAGGTGCTATACAAAGAGTAATAGTTAAAGCTATTGAAGTATATGATTAATAGAGCCCATTTATAAAGGGTTCTATTTATTATATGAGTTAAAACTATTTTATAAATTAATATATATAAACAGTTTATGAAAATGAATACACAACAAGAATTATATATAATCACTAAAAGTAAAATGATAATTGACTTATGAAATGAAGAAATATATAATTAAGAATATAATATAACAAAATAAGGTATAATAAATAGCAAAGGAGAAGAAGATGAATGGAGATAAAACAAAAGAAAGAAAAAAGAGAAAAATTATATTTAGTAAGCAATAAAGCAATAACATTAATAGCACTAGTGATTACGATAATAATACTACTAATATTAGCAGGAGTAACAATAAATTTAATAATGAATGGAAGTTTAATAGACCAAGCTCAAAACGCAACAGAAAAATATAAACAAGCAGAAGTAGAAGAATTAAATAACCTAGATAATGTACTAGAACAAATGAATACATTAAATATAGCAGGAAATAAGATACCACAAGCAGGAGCGATATTAGAAAGTAAAGATAATGTAAATTACACAGCAGATGGAAAAGGAGAAAAAATACCAGTACCGAAAGGATTTAGTTATGCAGGAGAAGGAACAAAAGAAACAGGATTTGTAATAAAAAACGATTTAGATGGAAATGAATTTGTATGGATACCAACAGATTTAGTACCTTATCAGACATATGATTGGAATAAAGGACTAGCAACAACAGAATTTACAGAATATTATACATCAGATGAAATCAAGAATGCAGAAATTATACAAGAAGTAACAGATAGTGTAAATATGCATAAAGGATACTATATAAGTAGATATGAGGCAGGAACAACAGTAAAGCGTACAAGTAAAACAGAAATAAGTCAAGAACAATTACCAATGCCAGTATTTAAGGCAACAACAGTAGAAACACCGATATATGCATATAATTATATAGATTGGAATGATGCAATATATTTATCTAATAAGTTATATAATAAAGAAATCAATAATGTAACAAGTAGATTAATAAATGCAAGGGGTTGGGATACAGCATTAAAATTTATTGAAATAGTAGGTGAAGATGCAGATAAAATATATCCAATAGATTCTAAGGGAAAAGGATGGTACCTTGATAATAAAAGTAACAATATTAATTTTGAGATAGGAAAATCAGTTGATTTAACTAAGAATAGTATACCTAATAAATTGAAAAATATATATGATATGGCAGGGAATGTATATGAATGGACAGCAGATAAGATTAGTAATGACATTGGTAGAATTAGACGACGGAGGTGATAATGATCATTTATCAAATATTAGTCCAGCAGCAGATTGTTATGCAGATAATGTCAATCGTGCAGAAAGTGATTATGGAACACGCTTTGTAATTTATTTGTAACTAAAATTCGAAATTAAGGTATTTAATCAGTAACTTTTTTAATGAAATAAATACTAAAAGGAGACACAAATTATTAGAGAATATTAGTAGCTAGAAGGAAGAGAAAATGAAGAAGATGAGTTATTAGATTGGATATATTTTTTAGAAGATCCAAATTCGGAGAGGGTAGAAAGAGGTATGAAAAAAAATAAGGAATTAAAAGAAGCAAAAGAGAAGCTAATCCAGATAAGTGCAGATGAAAAGATGCAAAGAATAGCAGAATTAAGACAAAAAGCAATAATGGATGAAAAGGCAATATATGATAAAGGAATAGATATTGGGATAAAACAAGGGGAAAAGAAAAAACAAAAAGAAATAGCAAGAAAGATGTTAAAAGAGAATGCTGAGTTGGATTTTATAATGAAAGTAACAGATTTAAGTAAGGAAGAAATAGAAAGAATAAAAAAAGATGAATAATATTTAAACTAAAGGTATCCTGGCAAAAAAAGAGATTCTTAGATAAAAAAATAAATATTTGCAAATTTATGATATAGTGTTATAATATTTTACATGCTAGAATAATATATACAAGTAGATAAAGGAGATTTGCATATGAGTATAAGAAATACAATTAAAGTATTTGCATTTGTAGGACCATCTGGAACAGGAAAAAGCTATAGAGCACAAATGGTAGCTAGTGAAAAACGGAATTAATTATATTATAGATGACGGATTATTTATAAAAGATAATGAAGTAATAGCAGGGAGTTCAGCAAAAAAAGCACCAACTAAAATTGAAACTGTTAAAAAAGCATTATTTTTAAAAGAAGAAGAGAAATTAGAAATGCTAAAGGCAATAAAGAAATATACACCAGATAAAATATTAATACTTGGAACATCTGATGATATGGTTAAAAAAATAGCACGGAAATTTGGGACTTCCTGAAATAGCCCAATTCATTTACATATCTGATATTGCAACAAAAGAAGAAATGGAAACAGCAAGGCGTATACGCATAACAGAAGGAAAACACGTTATACCAGTACCAACATTTGAACTTAAAAAAGATTTTTCAGGTTACATATTAGATCCACTACAAATATTTAAATCAAAAGGAAGAGGATCAAAACCATATATATCAGAAAAATCCATAATAAGACCTACTTTTAGTTATTTGGGAAACTTCACAATATCAGATAGTGTATTTAGAGAAATAATAGAATATATGGCAACAAAAGCAGAACCAATATATAAAGTATTAAAAACTAGAGTAGATAATGATGTAGATGGTCCAACTATATATATGGAAGTTATAGTATTATATGGTTATAACTTAATTGAAGCAATAAGTGAATTTAAAAATAAGGCAAAAAAAGAAATTGAAAAGCTAACAACCATGAATGTACAACGAATTGAAGTAGTAGCAAAAGGAATACAAATGCCACAAAAAGGAGAGAAGTAAGATGTCTTTTATAGTAGCAATAGATGGAACAGCAGGAACAGGTAAAGGAACAATAACAAAATTAATAGCACAAGAACTAGGTTTAATCAATATAGATACAGGAGCAATTTATAGATGTGTTACTCTTGCATCTATTAACAAAGGATATAGTTTAGAAGATAAACAAGAAATAATAGATTTAGTAGATCAATTAGATATTCAAATAAAAAATGATAATGGAGAACAAACCATATTCTTAGATGGAGAAGATGTAACAACAAAAATTAGACAGCAACAAATAACTAATATGGTATCTAAGTTATCTGCAATTCCACAAGTAAGGTTAAAAGTTACAGATATAGAAAGAAGTTTTGCAAAAGATGCAGATATTATTATGGAAGGAAGAGATATAACAACATATGTGTTTCCAGAAGCAGATGTAAAAATATATTTAGATGCAACACCAGAAGAAAGAGCAAGAAGAAGAGTAAAACAAAATGAAGAAATGGGGATACACGTGCCATTTGAGGAAGTATTAAATAGTATAAATGCAAGAGATAAGAATGATAAAGAAAAAGAATTAGGAGCTTTAAAAATAGCTAAAGATGCAGTTGTAATAGACACAACAGGAATGAGTATAGAAGAAGAAAAAAATAAAGTAATGGAAATAATAATGAAGAAATATAGAAAATAACTTTATAAAATGGGCGATTTTAGTCGCCCATCTTTAAGAGAAGATATTTATTATACATGTTTTTAAAGAAGTAGATATATCTTATTGTAATTAAATTAGGATTAATATATAGTAATTTATAAGGAGAAAACCATGAAAGAATTATTAAAAAAAATAGGAAGAGTCATAGTAAGAACAGCAATATTTATATACTGTAAAATAGTATATAGAGCAACAATAATAGGACAAGAAAATATACCAAAAAATGAACCATTAATATATTGTGGAAATCATAGAAACTATTTAGACCCACCTTTAATAGTAGCAACAGCCAAAAGACATGTACGATTTATGGCAAAAGAAGAATTAAGAAAAAATCCATTTTTTGCATTTTTAGGAGTAGTATTTGAGGGGATATATGTAAAAAGGGATTCAAAAGATGTAACAGCGCTAAAAATAGCATTAAAAGCATTAAAAGATGGTCAATGCATTGCATTATTCCCAGAAGGAACACGAAATGGTATAGAAAAAGGAGAAAAAGTAAAAGATGGAGCAGCATTTTTTACAGTAAGAACAGGAGCAAGGGTAATACCAGTTGGCATATCAGGCGGAACTAAAGCATTTGAGAAAGTAATAATAAAATATGGAAAACCATTAGACTTTAGTCAGTATAAAAATACAAAAGATAAAGAAAAATTAGATGAAATAACGAACCAAATAATGGACAATATAATAAATTTGACAAAGTAAACGATATGATATATAATAATTACCAGCTTTTAAGAAGCGTTTTTCATAACTTGAAAAATGCTTTTAAATTTTATAGTTTATAATAGGTGGTATAATATGGAAAATAATGAAGAAAATATGAGTTTTGAAGAATTATTTAATAATTCAGTAAAAGATGTAAAATTAGGAAAAACTGTAACAGGTAAAATAATAGAAATTACATCAAAAGGAGAAATATTTGTAGATTTAGGATATAAAGCAGATGGAATTATTCCAAAGTCTGAATATTCATTTAATGAAAATGATAATCCAAATGATATATTTAAAGTAGGAGATACAATAACAGCAGATGTATTAAAACAAAATGATGGGTTAGGCAATGTTTTATTATCATATAAAAGAGTAAAAAATAGAGATTTCAAACAAAAATTTGAAGAAAAAGTAAATAATAATGATATATTTGAAGAAAAAGTATCAGAAGTAACAGACAAAGGGCTAATAATTAATTATCAAGGAATACGTATATTTATTCCTATGTCTTTATCTGGAATAAATAGGGAAGAAAATAAAGAAGACTATAAAGCAAAAACAGTAAAATTTAAAATAATAGAATATGATCCAAAACAAAGAAGAATAATTGGTTCTATAAGAGTAATAAAAGACGAAGAAAAAGCAAAAAATGAAAAAGAACTTTGGGAAAATATAGAAATAGGAAAAGAATATACAGGAACAGTTACAAGTATAAGTTCATATGGAGCATTTGTTGATATAGGTGGAGTACAAGGTTTATTACACATTTCGGAAATTTCATGGAGTAAAAATGTAAATCCAAATGATATATTAAGTACAGGTCAAACCATAAAAGTTATTATAAAAGAATTAGATAAAGAAAACAAAAGAATAAAATTATCATATAAAGAAAAAGGAACTAATCCATGGGACACAGTAGACCAAAGATACAATATAAATGATATAGTAAAAGTAAAAGTAGTAAAAATGATGCCATTTGGAGCATTTGTAAAATTAGAAGAAGGAATAGAAGGACTTGTGCATATTTCACAAATTAGTGAAAAAAGGATAGCAAAACCAGAAGAAATATTACAAATAAATCAACATGTAAATGCAAAAATATTAGACATAAATAAAGATACAAATAAAATAGAACTTTCTATAAAAGAATTAGAAGGAACAAGTAACGAATATATAGAAGAGATGTAAAATTTAGGGGGATTTTAATAAAATGAATAACGATAAAATAAGAAATATAGCAATAATTGCGCACGTTGACCATGGAAAAACAACATTAGTAGATGCATTATTAAAACAAAGTCATGTATTTAGAGAAAATGAACAAGTAGCAGAAAGAGTAATGGACTCAAATGACTTAGAAAAAGAAAGAGGAATAACAATTCTTTCTAAAAACACATCTGTAATGTATAATGATATAAAAATAAACATAGTAGATACACCAGGACACGCAGACTTTGGAGGAGAAGTAGAAAGAGTTTTAAAAACAGTTGACGGAGTTTTATTATTAGTAGATGCATTTGAAGGACCAATGCCACAAACTAGAGAAGTTCTAAAAAAATCTTTAGCATTAAACCTAAAACCAATAGTAGTTATAAACAAAATAGATAGACCAGGAGCAAATCCAGAAAAAGTAGTAGATCAAGTAATAGAACTGTTTATAGAATTAGATGCAAATGACGAACAACTAGACTTTCCAGTTGTATATGCATCTGCAAAACAAGGTATAGGAAAAATGAATCTAGCAGAGGAAACTACTAACTTAGCATGCCTATTTGAAACAATAATAGAAAAAATAAATCCACCAAAATGTGAAATAGAAGGACCAATGCAAATGTTAGTATCTAACATAGATTATGATGATTATGTTGGAAGAATTGCTATAGGAAGAGTAGAAAGAGGAATAGTAAAAGTTGGTATGCCAGTTACTATATGTAAAAAAGACGATAAAGTAACAAATGGTAGAATAGTAAAATTATATACACATGTAGGACTAAAAAGAGAAGAAACACAAGAAGTAAAAGCAGGAGATATAATAGCTATATCTGGTATAGCAGATATAAATATAGGAGAAACAATATGTGATTATGAACATCCTGAAAAAATAGATTTTATAGATATAGATGAACCAACAGTATCTATGACATTTAGTGTAAACAATGGACCATTTGCAGGAAAAGAAGGACAATTTATAACATCAAGACACATACGTGATAGATTATTTAAAGAATTAGAAAAAAATGTTAGTCTTCGTGTAAAAGAAACAGATTCTCCAGACAGTTTTGAAGTATCTGGAAGAGGAGAACTACACTTATCTGTATTAATAGAAACAATGAGAAGAGAAGGATTTGAATTATTAGTATCACGTCCTAAAGTAATATTCAAAGAAATAGATGGAGTAAAATGCGAACCAATAGAAAGACTAATTGTAAATGTTCCAGATGATTCAATAGGTACAGTAATAGAAAAATTAGGAAAAAGAAAAGCAGAAATGATAAATATGGAACCAGCAGAGGAAGGACATACCAAAATAGAATTTAAAATTCCAGCAAGAGGTTTAATTGGATACAGAACAGAATTTTTAACAGATACAAAAGGAGTAGGAACAATGAATCACATATTTGATTCATATGAGCCATTTAAAGGGGAAGTAATATCACGAGTACGAGGTACTATAATTGCTTTTGAAGCTGGAAAATCTGTAACATATGGTTTATACAATGCTCAGGACAAAGGCGAATTATTTATAGGACCAGGAATAGATGTATATGAAGGTATGATAGTAGGAATAAATTCTAGAGGAGAAGACTTAGCAATAAATGTATGTAAAGAAAAACATCTAACAAATACAAGAGCATCTGGTTCAGATGATGCACTACGTTTAGTACCACCAATACAATTCTCATTAGAAAAAGCAATAGAATTTATAGAAGAAGATGAATTAGTAGAAGTTACACCAAAAAATATAAGATTAAGAAAAAAGATATTAAGTAGCAAAGAAAGGGAAATAGCAGCAAGAAGAAAATAAAATATTATAATATAAGAAAATTTTAGGGGATTCATTTACTAAAATGTAAATGTGCCCCTACAAAATTAGGAGAAAAAATGAACCAAATAGAATTGACAAAAATTAAACAAGAAGCAATAAATGATAATATTCCAATAATAATGGATGATACATTAAAAACATTAGACACAATTTTACCTCAAATTAAACCAAAAAGAATATTAGAAATAGGTACAGCAGTAGGATATTCTGCAATATGCTTTTGCAAATATTTAGATGAAGATGGAGTAATAGACACAATAGAAAGAGATGAACAAAGAGCTACACAAGCTAAAGACAACATAAAAAGAGCACAAGTACAGGATAAAATAAATATACATATAGGAGATGCAGTAGAAATTTTGCCTAAGTTTAATAAAGAATATGATATGGTATTTATAGATGCAGCAAAAGGCAAATATCCATTTTTTCTAGAACAAGCACTTAGATTATTAAGTAAAACAGGAGTAATAATAGCAGATAATGTTTTATATAAAGGATATGTTATGAGTGATTATAATAAACACAAACAACGTACAGCAGTAAGGAACTTAAGGCAATATTTAGCAAATGTGCAGGATAATCCTTGTTTAGATACACAAATATTAGATGTAGGAGATGGACTTGCGATTAGTAGAAGAATAGTTACTAAATAATAAAGAAATGCTATTTTAACATTTCTTTATTATTTTATGGACTAAATTTAAAAGTTCTTCATCAGAAGATTCATTATAGTCATTATATAAAATATAATCAAACATATTTCTTAAAGATTCATCACTACAAATTCTATTATAATGTTCATCTATTTCTAAAAGTCTAGCATTTTCAACATCATAATCTAAGTGTCTTTGTCTTGTTTTATCTTTTGCAATTTCAATGTTTTTGGGCAACAAATAAATTGTACGAATATTAGGACAAATTTTCTTAAAATCGAATACACTTTCATAATGCATTTCAAAAACAGTATTTTTATTAGAAAACAACTCTTCTTTTGTATATGCATAAGTATTACCTAACAGATTAAATTCATATGCTATTTTATCTTCATTTCTTAATTTTTGTAATTCATCAGCAGTTACAAAAATTTTATCGTCGTTATTTTTTTCACCTTCGCGTATTTTACGTGTTGTTACAATTTTAATTTTCTCAAAACCAAATTTTTCAACAATTAAATCTTTATAATAAGATTTCCCTATACCAGTTACTCCAGCTAAACCAAGTAGCATAAATTTCCCTCCTATTTAATAAACTGTTAATATTATATAGATATTACATTAAAATATCAAGCAAAATGGTTAACAATATTATTACTTTTTGTTAATATGTTACAGTTCACAGCATATATAATAAAATCCGCTACGGCTAAGTAATATATTTTATTTTTTCATTTCGCCCTCCAAGCTCACGGGTATTCCCCCGCCTCAATGGGCTGTCGGGTCTTCATTACAAAATAAAATATATTACTTAGTCTTCGCTACTTACTGCTATTGTCTGTGAATAGTAAGGTTAATTTAGCCAAACATTAACTAATATTTTGACAATATACGACAAAATAATTGTATAAATAAATTTGTTTTGATATAATCAATTTATTAAAAAAGTAAAAAAGATAGGAGATAATTTATGAAAGAAAATAAGGTTGGCTGTTGCAAAGAATGTGGAAAAGATGAGGCGTTAGAACAGATTTTAGATGTATACAAACAAGATAAAGATAATTTAATTCAAATATTAAATGATGTACAAGAACATTATGGCTATATTCCAAAACATGCACAAATGGCTATATCAGAGTATTTAAAAATACCTATGGCAGAAATTTATGGTGTTATTACTTTTTATTCAAGATTTACATTAAAACCCAAAGGAAAATATCATATTGCAGTATGCTTAGGAACAGCATGTTATGTAAAAGGTTCAGGAAAAATAATGGATAGATTAGAACAACGTTTAGGTATAAAGCAAGGAGAAACTTCAGAAGATGGGAAGTTTTCTATTGAAGCTACAAGATGTGTAGGCGCATGTGGACTTGCACCAGTATTTACAGTTAATGGTGAAGTATATGGAAAAGCAACAGTTCAAAAATTGGATAAAATTTTAGATGAATTAAAATAGGAGGTGCTACATGAAAACATTACAAGAAATTGAAAAAATAAGACAAGAAAAGAAAAAGGAATTAGAATTACGTATAAATAAGAGTTCAAATACATGTGAAAAACATATTTTGGTGTGTAATGGTACAGGATGTACATCATCAAAATCACCACAAATATTAGAGAAATTTAATGAAATAATAAAAGAAAAGAAAATAGAAAATGTAAGAGTAATTAAAACAGGATGTTTTGGACTTTGTGCCAAAGGTCCAATAGTTATAATAAGACCACAAGACACATTTTATGCAATGGTAAAACCAGAAGATTGCCAAGAAATTATAGAAAAGCATATACAAAATGGAGAAATAGTAACACGTCTTTTATGTAAAGATATTGATGGAAGTAAAGTAAATAGTTTAGATGAGCTAAATTTTTATAAAAAACAAAAAAGAATTGCACTTAAAAATTGTGGACTAATAAATCCAGAAGATATAGATGAATATATAGCATTTGATGGATATTTAGCATTACAAAAAGTACTAAAAGAAATGACACCTGAGCAGGTTATACAAACAGTTACAGATTCACGGACTTCGTGGTCGTGGAGGAGCAGGGTTTAGTACAGGAAAAAAATGGGAATTAACGCGTAAATCAAAAGAAGAGCAAAAATATGTAGTATGCAATGCAGATGAAGGAGATCCTGGAGCTTTTATGGATAGAAGTATACTAGAAGGAGATCCACACTCTATTATAGAAGCAATGATAATTGCAGCATATGCAATAGGAGCAAATAAAGGATACATATATGTAAGAGCAGAATATCCAATTGCAGTAAAGAGATTTGATATTGCTTTAAAACAAGCAAGAGAATATGGAATATTAGGAAACAATATATTTACAACAAATTTTTCATTTGATATAGAAATTCGTTTAGGAGCAGGAGCATTTGTATGTGGAGAAGAAACAGCACTTTTAGAATCAATAGAAGGCAGGCGTGGTCAACCAAGAGTAAAACCGCCATATCCTGCAGAAAATGGATTATGGGGAAAACCAACATTAATTAATAATGTAGAAACATATGCAAATATTGCACAAATAATTTTAAATGGAGCAAAGTGGTACTCATCAATAGGAACAGCTAATTCAAAAGGAACAAAAGTATTTGCCTTAGGAGGAAATGTAAACAATATAGGACTTGTAGAAGTTCCAATGGGAACTACTCTTCGTGAAATTATATATGACATAGGAGGAGGAATACCAAATAATAGAGAATTTAAAGCAGCACAAACAGGAGGACCCTCAGGAGGATGTATACCAAAAGAACATTTAGATATACCAATAGACTATGAATCATTAAAAGAAATAGGTTCAATGATGGGTTCAGGAGGACTTATTGTAATGGATGATACAAAATGTATGGTAAGTCTTGCAAAATTTTATTTAGAATTTACAGTAGATGAATCTTGTGGAAAATGTACACCATGTAGAATAGGAACCAAAAGGATGTTAGAAATACTGCAAA
Source organism: uncultured Clostridium sp. (assembly GCA_948468275.1). Classification (GTDB taxonomy): domain Bacteria; phylum Bacillota; class Clostridia; order TANB77; family CAG-508; genus RGIG8482. The sequence continues at coordinate 18,331 of CAOKHI010000012.1, forward strand.
AAATATGTGATGGAAAAGGGGAACAAATAGATTTATACAAATTAGAAAAACTAGCAAACAACATAAAAAATGCAAGTGTTTGTGGATTACGGACAAAGTGCACCAAATCCAGTATTAAGTACAATGAAATATTTTAAAGAAGAATACAAAGAACATGTTATACAAAAAGAGTGTAAGGCATTAGAATGCAAAGCAATGTCAAAAATTACAATTAATTCTGAAAAATGTAAAGGATGTGGACTATGCCAAAAAAATTGCCCTGTAGATGCAATTGAAGGAGAAGAAAGAAGTGTAAGACAAATAAATCAAGATACATGTATTAAATGTGGTACATGCATAAATACATGCCCATTTAAGGCCATAGGAAACAACTAAAAAAGAAGGAGGATACCCTTAATGAAAGAAGAATTTATAAATTTAACTATAGATGGAAATAAAGTAAAAGCCAAAAAAGGAATGACCATATTAGAAGCAGCAAGACAAGCAAAAATAGATATTCCAACATTATGTTTTTTAAAAGACATAAATGAAGTTGGAGATTGCAGAATGTGTATAGTAGAAGTAGAAGGTAGAAAGGGATTTGCTACATCATGTATTCAAAAAGTAGAAGAAGGAATGGTTGTTAATACACATACACCAAATGTAATAGAAGCAAGACATGTAATTTTAGACTTAATTGTTTCAAACCATGCCAAAGATTGCCTGACTTGTACAAGATTACGGAAATTGTGAATTACAAGAGCTTTGTGTAAAATTTAATATTCAAAATATAGAATTTGAAGGAGAAACAACAAAGCACAAAATAGATAACATATCTCCATCTATTGTAAGAGATTTTAATAAATGTATTTTATGTAGAAGATGTATTGCGACATGCAAAAATGTTCAAAATATAGGAGCAATTGACTGTATAAATAGAGGATTTTCATCATGCATATCAACAGTAGGAGATAATAGCCTAAATAATGTTAATTGTACATTTTGCGGGCAATGTATACAAGCATGCCCAACAGGTGCATTACATGAAAAAGAAAGCATAGATGATGTATGGGTAAAATTAAAAGATGAAGAAAGCTATGTAGTAGTTCAAACAGCACCAGCAGTAAGAGTTGCATTAGGAGAAGAATTTGGAATGCCTATTGGAACAAATGTAACAGGAAAAATGGTAACAGCATTAAAACGTTTAGGATTTGATAAAGTATTTGACACAAACACAGGTGCAGATTTTACAATAGTGGAAGAAGCAAATGAATTTATACAAAGAATACAAACTAATGATGTTCTTCCGATGATTACATCATGTAGTCCAGGATGGGTAAAATATATAGAAATGAACTATCCAGAACTATTACCGCATTTATCAACATGCAAATCACCACATCAAATGTTTGGAGCACTTATAAAATCATATTATGCTAAAAAAGAAGGAATAGATCCTAAAAAAATATATACAGTATCTGTAATGCCATGTATTGCAAAAAAATTTGAAAGGCAAAGAAGCCAAATGCAAACAGATGGAATATATGATGTGGATGCAGTACTAACAACACGAGAATTAGCAAGAATGATTAAACAAGCAAACATAGAGTTTACCAAACTAGAAGATACAAATTTTGATGAACCAATGGGAGAAGCAACAGGAGCAGCAGCTATATTTGGAACAACAGGAGGAGTTATGGAAGCAGCCATAAGAACAGCACAAGATACATTAACAGGTAAAGATTTAGAAAAAATAGACTTTCATCAAGTACGAAAAGGAGATGGAATAAAAAGAGCAACAATAAATATTAATGGAAAAGATATAAAAGTAGTAGTAGCAAGTGGACTAAAAAATGCACAAATAATTTTAGAAGAAATAAAAAACAAGACAGCAGATTATCAATTTGTAGAAATTATGGCATGTCCTGATGGATGCATTATGGGGGGAGGTCAACCAATAAAAAGCTCAAAAATCAGAAGTAGTATAGATGTAAGAGAAAAAAGAGCAAATGCATTATATAGTATAGATACACAAAGTGTAATCCGTAAATCCCATGAAAATCCTGTTTTAAAGAAAATATATAAGGAATTTTTAGGCAAACCAGGAGGAAATATGGCACATGAGCTGTTGCATACGGAGTATGGGGAAAGAAAGAAATATAATATATAGAAGATAAAATCAACATTAAAATTAATAATTTTAATGTTGATTTTAATTTTTAATTATGGAATATATTTATGTTACATAATAATACATCAATATTACAATAACATTACATTTTGCTGAAAAAACTTGTAATATACAATATCTTATAATATAATAAAAATTGACTGAAAACCTTGAAAAAAAATGACATGTTTTGTATAATCAAGTACGGTGGTTTTCATGAATATAAAAAGAATATTGTCTATGGTGTTAGTAATAGTTTGGATGGTAATAGTGTTTTACTTTTCACATCAACAAGGAGAAGGCTCAGGAAATATGAGTAGAACAGTTGCTACAAAAGTAGTTGAAATAATAGATATTAGAAGGAATATAGCAAAAGAATCAAAAAACGAGATTGCAAAATTTTTAGAACCTATAATAAGGAAACTAGCGCATCTTTCAATATATGTGTTAGGTGGAATAATTATATGTAATTGTATAATACGATTTATATCACAAGATATAGTAAATATTATATTAAGTGGTACAATAGGAATAATATATGCAATAAGCGATGAAATACATCAATTATTCATTATAGGAAGAAGTGGAAATGTTAAAGATGTATTAATTGATTCTTTAGGTGTATTTATTGGAATATGTGTACATTTATTAATTATTAAAATTATAGATAAATTTAGAGCTAACAGTGTAGTTAAAGGAGGAGAATAAATTGGATGTAGGACAATCTAATTTATCAGTTTTAGGTAATAACATGAAACCAGTTGATATAGATAAAGATATATATTTTAAACAAAAAAATGAAAAAGTATTTTATAGAGGTACAAAAAGAATAGCAGATATAATATTATCTAGCATTGCACTTATTATTTTATCACCAATATTTTTAATAATAGGCTTAATAATAAAATTAGATTCAAAAGGACCAGTGTTTTTTGCACATACAAGAATTGGAAAAAATGGAAAAATAATTAGAATATATAAATTTAGAACAATGGTACAAAATGCAGAAAATATGATTAGAAACTTTGATGAAAAACAAATGGAAGAATTTAAGAAGAATTATAAATTAAAAAATGATCCTAGAATTACAAAGGTAGGAAGATTTTTAAGAAATACTAGTTTAGATGAATTACCTCAGATTGCAAATATCTTAAAAGGAGAATTATCAATTATAGGTCCTAGACCAGTAATTGAAGAAGAATTGGAATTATATGGAAACAAAAAAGATAAGTTTTTAAGTATAGTTCCAGGACTTACAGGATATTGGCAAGCAAATGGGAGAAGTGAAACTACATATGAAGAAAGAATGAAAATGGAATTGTATTATGTGGATAATTGTTCTTGGTGGTTAGATATAAAGATATTTTTCAAGACAATTGTTTCAGTATTAAAGAGAGATGGTGCAGTATAAATGGCAAAGAACATTAAAATTCTTGTGGCAACACATAAAAAATATAGTATGCCAACAGATAGTATGTACATACCTATTCATGTAGGAAAAGAGGGAAAACAAGATTTAGGATATCAAGGAGATAATAATGGTGAGAATATATCTTCAAAGAATCCATTTTACTGTGAATTAACAGCATTATATTGGGCATGGAAAAATTTAAATAGTCAATATATAGGATTAGTACATTATAGAAGATACTTCTCTACTAAAAAAAGGTTGCCAAAAGACGAAATAAAACGAATAAAAGCAGTTCTTACTAAAGAAGAACTTGACTCTAAATTGAACAATACTGATATAATTTTACCCAAAAAAAGAAATTATTATATAGAAAATTTGTATTCTCATTATGAGCATACAATGCATATAGAACCATTACAAGAAACAAGAGAAATTATTAAAGAAAAGTTTTCAGAGTATTTGCCAGAGTTTGATAAATTAAAAACGAGAACTTCAGCACATATGTTTAATATGTTTATAATGAAAAAAGAAATTTTAGATGAATATTGTACATGGTTATTTGACATATTATTTGAACTAGAAAAAAGGGTTGATGTAAGTAAATATGATGCATTCCATGCCAGGTTTTTTGGAAGAGTTTCAGAACTATTACTTGATGTATGGATTAATGCAAATAATTTAAATTATGAAGAAATACAAGTTATAGATATAGAAAAAGTAAATTGGCTAAAAAAAGGGACAGCATTTTTGATGGCTAAGTTTATGAAAAAAAAATATGGAAAGAGTTTTTAGGAGTGAAATGCAAAGAGTATTAATTATAGGTGTACACGATAAAATAGGAGGAGTAGAAACATTTATATTAAATTATTATCGTAATTTGAATAAAGATAAAATACAATTTGATTTTATTAATATGTATGATAATATATGCTTTGAAGATGAAATAGTTAAATTAGGTGGCAAAGTACATAAAATCACAAATGTGAAAAAAAATCCAATTAGATACTATGTTCAATTAAAAAGAATATTAAAAGAAAATAATTATAAAGTAGTACATATTAATATGTTATCATTAGCAAATGTATTACCTATTTTATGTGCAAGAAAATCAAAGATAAAAAAGATAATAGTACATTCACATAATAGTAATACACCTAAAGGAATTTTCAGAAAAATATTAGATAAAATGAATAAATTGTTTGTTGCGAAATGGGCAACAGATTTATGGGCATGCTCAAATTTAGCTGGACAATGGATGTTTGGAGATAAAAAGCACTTTAGAGTTATAAATAATGCAGTTGATACAGAAAAATTTAAATATGATGAAAATAAAAGACTTGAAATAAGGAAAAAACTAAAAATAGAAGGCAAATTTGTTATTGGTCATGTAGGAAGATTTTCAGAACAGAAAAATCATAAATTTTTATTAGAAATATTTAAGGAAATAATAAAAGAAAATAAACAAGCAATAATGTTATCTATTGGTGAAGGAGAATTAAAACAAGATATTATAAAAAAATCAATAGATTATGGAATTAATGAAAGAATTATTTTTTTAGATCCAGTGTCTAATATAAATGATTATATGCAAGCTATGGATATTTTTATTTTACCTTCTAAATTTGAGGGATTACCTGTAGTAGCAGTAGAAGCACAAGCTAATGGCTTACCTGTAATAACTTCAAATAATGTTACTAAAGAATTACCTATTAAAGAATTAAGTTCATATTGTTCATTAAACAATGTACAAGAATGGATAGAAGAAATAAAAAAATCGAATATAGCTAGAATAGATAGAACTAGAGATATAACAAATGAGAAATACAATATCAAAGAAGAAGTTTTAAAATTAGAAAAATTATATGAAGAGGAGTAAAAAATTAGAATGATTATTTATCTATCAATGATGGTTATATCAATAGTATTTGCATACTTAGTTACTAAAACTAATAAGAAATCATATAAGATAGTTTTTGGAATTTTAGCCTCACTACCATTTTTTATTGTATCTGCTATAAGATATGATGTCGGAACAGATTATTCTTACAGATATATTCCTGATTTTAATAAAATTGCTAATGGAATAGATGTAAAAAACTTAGAATTAGGTTTTAAGCTGATAATTAGGTTATGTTTAATAGTTAGTGAAAATTATCAGTTGTTATTTGTTATTACATCTGGAATTATTACGATACTTATTATGAGTACAATATTTGAAGAATCGAAACAAATTTGTATTAGTGTATTGATATTTTTTATTGGTGGTTTCTTTTTTCAATCATTAAATTTAATTAGGCAATTTATTGCAATGGCAATAGTATTTTTTTCATATAGATATCTTTGGGATAAGAAGAAATACTGGATGTTCATTGTTGGAATGATATGTGCATATTTTATTCATAGTTCAAGTATTATAATGATTATACTATTATTTTTAAAAAGAAAAACATACATGAATCCAGTAGTTCTTTTAGTAGGATTGTCTGTAATATTTGCATTAGAAACAAGTTTAATGAATATAATTGCACCTTTTATTGAAAATACTAGATTTGGAGTATATTTAGTAGGAAGATATGCAAAAGGAGATATTTCATATATAGGAATTGCCATAAACTTATTGGTATATGCATTTATGTATGTTTTATATAGAATAAAAAAGAAAAATAATCAAATTGGTGAAGAAGATAAACTATTAATAAATATACAAGGACTTGCATTAGTAATGATGTCAATGAGCTCTGTTCATATATTATTTGCTAGAATAGCATACTTTTTTACTATATTTCAAATTATATCAATACCATATTTCATAGAAACTACTAAAGTAAAAGAAATTCACTTAGGAGAAAAATGGACAAAAAATTCAATATATCTTTTGGTTATTTTATGTTTGATGGTTAATTTTTCATATACAAATATTCTGAACAATGATAATGAACCATTGCCATATAGAACTATATTTAATAAAGAAAAGGAATTTAAATAAATGAATAAAGAAAATTTGATAACAATAATTATTCCTGTATATAAAGTAGAAAAATATATAAATAAATGTATAGACAGTATTATTAATCAAACATACAGAAATATTGAAATTATATTAGTAGATGATGGTTCACCAGATAATTGTGGAAAAATATGTGATGATTATGCAAAAAATGATGAAAGAATAAAAGTTATTCATAAGAAAAATGGAGGATTGTCGGATGCAAGGAATATTGGTCTTAAAAATTCAAATGGAAAATATGTTTTGTTTGTAGATAGTGATGACTATATTGAAACTTTTGCAGTAGAATATTTATATAACTTAAATCGAAAATATGAAGCAGATATAGCAATAGGATGTACAAATTTAATATATGAAAATATTGAAAATAATAATATTAATAATAAAAATGATACAATAAAAGAATATAATACACAAGAAGCATTAGAGGCTATGTTATATAATACAGAATTTACTAATAATGCATGGAATAAACTTTATAAAAGAGATCTATTTGAAAACATTGAATATCCTATTGGAGCTCTGTATGAAGATTTAGCAATTACATATAAATTGATTGGAAAGTCTACAAAAGTTGTTTTGGGCTCAAAAAAGACATATAATTATTTGATAGATAGAAAAGACAGCATTATGAATAATGAATTTAATGAAAAAAGAATCCAAGGATTAATTTATACAGAAGAAATATTAGAATTCATAATGAAAGAATATCCACAAATAGAAAAAGCAGCTATTGCAAGATTATATATGGAATGCATTTTTATATTACTAAAATTACCATATAATAGAAAATATAGTGAGTACAACAAAAAAGTAAAATATTATATAAGAAAGTATAGAAAAATTGTTATAACAGATAGTAAAATGCCTAAAAAGCAGAAAATGTTATGTATATCGGTAATATTTAGTAGATTTATATTAAGAACTGTTTGGAACATTAAAGAGATATTAAAACAGCAAATGAGATAAGGGGGCATAAGTGTGCATAATACTAGAAATATTGGAATAGAAGAACAAAAAGAATTACAATTAGAAATATTAAAAGAATTAAAGAGAATATGCGATGGCAATAATCTTACATATTTCTTAGGTGGAGGAACTTTGCTAGGAGCAGTAAGACATAAAGGATATATTCCATGGGATGATGATATAGATATAATGATGCCAAGAAAAGATTATGATAAATTATTAAAAATTTTTAATAATGAATGTGACAAAAAGTATAAATTATTATATCATATGAATACAAACGACTATTACTATCCTTTTGGAAAAATTGTACATAAACAGACTAAGCTAATTGAAGAAAATTATAGAGATATAAAAGAAATGGGGATATTTATAGATGTATTTCCGATAGATTTTTTACCAAATAATGAAAAAGAAGTAAAAAAGATATTTAGTAGATATAAAAAAATGTATAAAATTGTAATAATGTACCAAGCAAATGATATTGTTAAAGCTACCGAAAATAAAGTAAAACTATTGTTAAAAAGGATTATTCTACCAGTTATGTGTAAATTTAAATTACACACTAAAATTTTGACAAAAATAGATAAAATGGTAAAACAATATAAAGATACAGATATAGTGGCTTGTGTAACAGGAAGATATTTTGAAAAAGAAGTTATGAATAAATCATATATAAAAGAATTTACTACTGTCAAATTTGAAGATGAAGAATATAAAATACCAATAGGATATGATGAATATTTAAAAAAGCATTATGGTAATTATATGGAATTACCACCAAAGGACAAGCAAATATCAAACCACGATTTTAGTGTTTATTGGAGATGAAAAATATAAAAATAAAAAAGGAGAATTAGTATGAAATATGGAATTTTAATACATAAATATTCACACAATATAGGTGATGATATACAATCATATGCAACAAGTCTTTTTTTACCAAGTATTGATTATATTGTAGATAGAGAAGAACTAGATACTTTTAAATCAAAAAATGATGAATTAGTAGCTATAATTATGAATGCATGGTTTTTGTGGAAAAAATGGAATTGGCCTCCTAGTAATTTTATAATTCCAAAATTGACAGGTGTGCATGTAGCATCATGGGGAATTGATAAATGGGGCTCTCCACTTAAAGATGAATTCATGGAAGGAATTGGTGGAGAATGGTTAAAAGCATATAGTCCAGTAGGATGTAGAGACAATAATACACTAGAGATATGTAAAAAATATGAAATAGAGTCATACTTATCTGGATGTATTACATTAACATTACCAAAGCAAAAAATAGTCACTCCTAAAAAAGAATATATATGTGTAGTAGATTTACCATATTTAATTGAAAGAAAAGTTCGAAAAATTGCTAAGAAAAAGAATTTAGAAGTTAAAGTAATATCACATGATTTAGATTATGATAGTGATGAATTAACATGGGAAGAAAGAAAAAAACATGTAGAAGATTTATTAACTATATATCAAAATGCAAAATGTGTTGTTACTATAAGACTTCATGTTGCATTACCTTGCCTTGCAATGGAAACACCAGTATTATGTATTAGGGATGATATAAAGGAAAATGACAGATTTAGCCCATATAATCAATATCTATATTGCACAACAGGTAATGAATTTTTAAAAGGCAAATATAAATACGACATTAGTAATCCTCCTAAAAATAAAGAAGATTATAAAAAAATGAGACAAGATATAATTGACAATGTAACTCAATTTATAAAATATACCCAAAATGAAAATATGAAAGATGAAGACTATGTTAAAATACAATATACAGAAGATGAAAAAAATAAATGGCAAACTAAATTAATGAAATATACATTAAATAAATGGCTATTTGATAATAGAGAGTACACAGAAGAATTAAAAAGACAATCTTTTGAAAATAAAGTAAAAAGTCCTATAAAGAGGTTTATAAAAAAGATATTAAACTAGGAGGAAAAATGAGAAATAGAACAGAGAATGTTGCAATAAATGTTAGTTTTTCTATGGTAGGACAATGTGTTACTATGCTTTTAAATTTTATTAGCAGAACATTTTTTATTATGTATTTGGGAACAGAGTATTTGGGAATAAATGGATTATTTACTAATTTATTAACAATCTTATCATTTGCAGAATTAGGAATTGGAAATGCAATAACATTCCATTTATATAAACCATTAGCTAGTAAAAATGAAGAAGACTTAAAAAAGTATATGAAGATATATGAAAAAATATATAGATATATAGGACTATTTATTATATTAGTGGGATTATGCATTATACCATGTTTAGAATTTATTATAAAAGAAACACCAAATATAAAAGAAGATATAAAATTTATATATATTTTATTTTTACTAAATACGTCGATTTCATATTTTTATAGTTATAAAACATCTATAATTACTGCTGACCAAAAAAATTATATAGTAACATTTTATACACAATTAATAAAAATTATTGGAATAGTAACCAAAATAGCAATACTAGTAGTTACAAAAAGTTATGTATTGTATTTACTTTTTGAAATAGCATTTACTTTTTTGACAAATTTTGCAATTTCTAGAAAGGCAAATAAACTATATCCATATATAAAAAACTTAAGAAAAATTCCAATAGATAAAAGAAGACTAAGAATTATTTTTAGAGATTCAAAATCACTTATGATATATAAAATTGCAACAGTAGTATTAAATGGAACAGACAATATATTAATTTCAGCTTTGATAGGAGTAGCAATGGTTGGTTATACTTCAAATTATACTATGGTTATAGTAGCAATTGCTACCATTGTTTCGCAAGTGTTAGACAATTTTATTGCAAGTATTGGAAACTTGAATATAGAGAAGAATAAAGAGAAATCGAAACAAATATTTTATAATGTTTTATTCATTTCATATTGGATTTATTCATATATAAGTGTAATGTTATTGATATTAGTTCCAGATTTTATAGGAGTTTGGCTAGGACCAAAATATATCTTATCATTTTTAGTTGTTTTTGGATTAGTACTAGACTTTTATTTAAAGGGAATAATGAACACATGTGTAATGTATAGAACTACAAATGGTTTATTTACACAAACGAAATATTCCGCTTTAGTAGCAGCGATTTTAAATATAGTCTTGTCTGTTTTACTATTTAAAATTATTGGTTTACCAGGAATCTTTATAGCAACTGGAATTTCAAGAGTTTTTACTATGGGAATAATTGATGGAATTGTTGTTTTCAAAAGAATATTTAAAGAAAAACCAATAGAATACTTTTTTACTATTATAAAACAATTTACGATTTTTATAATTTTATTTTTAATACAATACTTTATATTTAAAGATATACTACTTGGAGGATGGATAAAATTGATTGTAAAAGCAATTTTGGCAACTGTTTTATACAACATATTATTTATAATAATATATAGAAATAAAAATGAATTCAAAAGTTTTATACAAATATTAAAAAATATGCTTCTAAATATCTATACAAAATATAAAACTAAGAAAGAAAAGGAGACTAAGATATGAATATAGCAGTAATTTTTGCAGGTGGTACAGGGAAAAGAATGGGACAAACTGAAAAACCAAAACAATTCATGGAAATTGCAGGAAAACCAATTATAATACATACATTAGAAATATTTGAGAATAATAGTAATATAGATGCAATAGTGGTAGTTTCGTTAGTTGATTGGATAAAATATACGCAAGAACTATTACAAAAGTATAATATACAAAAAGTAGAAAAAATAGTTCCAGGAGGTTCTACTGGGCAAATGTCAATATTTAGTGGGATTAAAGCAGCAAAAGAACTATATCCAGAAGATTCAATAGTGCTAATAAATGATGGTGTAAGACCGTTTATAGATGATAAATTAATAAATTCTAACATAGAGAATGTTAAAAAGAATAGAAGTGCTATATCATGTGTGTATTCAACAGAAACATTTGTGTTAGTGAACGAAAACAAAGATATAGAACAAATACCAAAAAGAATAAATTCATTAGTAGCTAAAGCACCTCAAAGTTTTATATTAAAAGATATATATGATGTTCATATAAAAGCACAATCAGATGGAATATATGATTCTATAGATTCATGTACATTAATGAATTCATACAATATGCCACTATCAGTGGTAATGACTGATTATGATAATATTAAAATTACAACAATGAAAGATATTTCACTAGCTGAATCTATTCATTTGAGAAGAACATTAGGAAAGGAAAAAGAGAATGTATAATAATAAAATAGTTCAAAATGATTTAAATATGATAGTAAATAGTGAAACAGCTTTTTCAAAATTAAAAAATAAATCAATTCTAATTACTGGTGCAAATGGAATGCTTGCAGCTTATTACATGTATGTACTTATGTATTTAAATGATAAATGTAACTACAATATAAAAGTATATGCATTAGTAAGAAATAAAGAAAAATTAGATAAATTGACCAATTTTTCACTAAGAAAAGATATAATACCATTAGTACAAGATGTTTGTGATGAAATAAAAGTAGATGGCCATTTGGACTATATTATACATATGGCAAGTTCAGCAAACCCTAAAACTATAACAACAGATCCAGTAGGAATAATAAATGCAAATGTAGTTGGTACACTAAATGTATTAGAATTAGCTAAAAACAATAATGCAGAAGTAATATTTACATCTACAAGAGAAATATATGGAAAAATAGACAAAGAAAAAATATCGGAGGATGATATGGGAATTTTAGAATGCACAGAACTCCGCTCATGTTATCCAGAAAGTAAAAGAATGGCAGAGAATTTAATCGTTAGCTATGCTTATAAGTATAATATAAAATACAAAATTGCAAGAATAGCACATGTATATGGTCCAGGTATGATTATAAAAGATGATGGAAGAATAATGTCTGATTTAATTTCTAATGTAGTAAACAAAGAGAATATTGTATTAAAAAGTACAGGGGATGCCAAAAGAGCATTTTGCTATATTACTGATGCTATAGAAGCATTAATAATAATTACTACTGATAGTAAAGAAAATGAAGTATATAATATTTCTAACGAAACAGAAGAAATTGCAATAAAAGAACTTGCTTATAAAATAAGTAAAATGTATGAAGAATGTGAAGTTAAATTTAACATAGAAGACAATAAAAATCAATATGTTAAATTTAAGAGAATACCATTAGATACAAAAAAGATAGAAAATTTAGGTTGGAAACCTAAAATACATTTAGCTAAAGGAATACAAAATACAGTAAATTATTTTAATAGTATAAAGTAGATGCTAGTAGAGGAGAAAAATTTTATGCCAAAGTATGATTATTTAATAGTAGGTGCAGGACTTTTTGGTTCAATATTTGCATATGAAGCAAATAAAAAGGGAAAAAAATGTTTAGTAATAGATAAAAGAAACCACATTGCAGGTAATATTTATACTGAAAATTTAGAAGGAATAAATGTGCATAAATATGGTGCCCATATATTTCATACAAGCAATAAAGAAGTATGGGAATATATTAATAAATTTGCAGAGTTTAATCGTTATACCAATGCACCAATTGCAATATATAAAGATGAATTATATAATATGCCTTTTAACATGAATACATTTAATAAACTATGGGGAGTTATAACTCCAGAAGAAGCTAAAAGAAAAATAGATGAAGAGATTAGCAAAGCTAACATAGTTGAACCTAAGAATCTAGAAGAGCAAGCAATTAGTTTAGTAGGAAAAACAATTTATGAAAAATTAGTAAAAGGATACACAGAAAAACAGTGGGGACAAAAAGCCACTGAACTTCCAAGCTTTATTATAAAAAGACTACCAGTACGATTTAACTATGACAATAATTATTTTAATGATATATATCAAGGAATACCAATAGGTGGATATACAAAAATAGTAGAAAAATTATTATCTGGAATAGATATAAAACTAAATATGGATTTTTTTGATAATAGAAAACAGCTAGAAAGTATAGCTAATAAAATTGTTTTTACAGGTATGATAGATAAATTTTATGATTATAAATTTGGAGAGTTACAATATAGAAGTTTGGAATTTAAAACAGATATATTAAATAATAAGAACTATCAAGGAAACGCAGTAATTAATTATACAGAATATGAAATACCTTACACTAGAATAATTGAACACAAACATTTTGAATTTGACCAAACTACACCAAAAACAGTAATAACAAAGGAATATCCAATAACTTGGACAAAAGAAAAGGAACCATACTATCCAATAAACAATGCAAAAAACAATCAAATTTATGAAAAATATAAAGAATATTCAAAAAAAGATGAAAATATTATATTTGGACGGTAGATTAGGACAATATAAATATTATGATATGGATAAAGTAATTTTAGAAGCTTTAAACTGCGCAAAAATGGAATTGATATAATACTTTGGAGGAAAATATGGAAGAAATTCAAAAAAAGAAAGCCAAAATTGGCAAAATAATAAAAATAGCAGTAATAGTACTATTAATCATAATAATATTAATAATAGCAATAGTAGCCAAATACATATCAGACAGAGTATCAAAAATTAACTTTAAAGACATAGATGAATCAAACATAGCCATAAATGACAAAATGTACAATGAAGTATCTAACATCTTGACAAAATCAGAATACGAAGATATAATAAACATAATATTATTAGGTTCGGATTCAAAAAACATGTATGAACAATATGATGGAAATAGCGATTGCCAAATGATTATATCTGTAAATCCAAAACACAAAAGCATAAAGCTAATTAGTATACCAAGAGATACAGCAGCAGATATAGAAGGATATGGTACATATAAAATAAACTATGCTTTTTTCTTAGGTAAAGAAGAATTAGCATTAAAAACAATAAATAAAACATTTGGATTAAACTTAAAAGAATATGTAACCATAAATATTTCTTCAATGTATGAAATAATAAATCAATTAGGTGGAGTAGAAGTAAATATTACAAAAGACGAGATGAAATGGATTAATGAATATGTAGATATGTTCTATGAATTTTCAGGAAATCCCACTCAAAAAGTAACAAAATATGGAAAAGTAACATTAACAGGAGAACAAGCAGCAGCACACTGTAAAGAAAGAATGGCAGGAACAGATGGAGACTTTGGAAGAACGAAAAGGCAAAGAGAAGTATTTACATCATTATTAAACAAAATCTCTTCACAAGGTGCTAGCCAAATGTCTAAAAGCATAGACTTAATATTAAGCCAAGTTACCACTAATATAGATGTTGCAAAATATATGATGAAATTACCAGAATTTGTAGCTAATAAAGATGCATATCTTAATAATATTACTTCAGTAATGGTACCTGCTAGAAGTTATAGTAAAGAAGGGTATGTTAAAGGAGTATATTTATTTAGACCAAATATAGAAAAAGCAAAAGCAGATTTTATTAAATACATGTATGAAATGTAAGTATGGGGGAAATTAGATGGAAGAATTTGATATAAGAAGACTATTTGAAGCTATGTGGGCAAAAAAACTTATAATATTATTGATAATTATTTTATTTACAATAATAGGAATAGTATATGCTTTTTATATTAAACAACCAATATATACATCAAAAACAAGAATAGCATTAGAAAAAAATGATGTATCAGCAAGTGAATATGTTAAAAGTGATATTGTATTAACAGAAGCAGTAAATAATATTGCAATAGAGGGATTAACTATAGAAAAGTTGAAATCAGAATTGACAGTTACTTACAACAAAGAAACAAGAATAATACAAATACAATGTGAAAACGAGAACAATAACTATGCTGCTAAAATCGTATCAGAAGTTACAAATATATATTTAGCAAAATTAGATGAAGTATATGAAATAAAAAATGCGAGACTAATTGAGGAAGCAAAAGTTCAAAATAAAGCACAAAATATAAACAAGAAAAAGGATATAGCTACATTTATATTAATAGGAATAGTAGTATCAGGACTATATATATTAATAATTAGTACAGTAGAAACATCATTAAAAACAGTAGAGGAAATAGAAGCTCTTAATATAAACGTCTTAGGAATAGTTCCAAATTATGAAAAAGGAAGTGAAGAGTAATATGGATTTTATTTCAAGTAATAATGATATAACTACAGAATTTTTTAGAAATATACGAAATAATATAGAACTAAATAGAACAACCAAAAGACCAAAAACCATACTAATAACTAGTGTAAATGAAGGTGAAGGTAAATCATACACAGTAGCAAACTTAGCAATATCATATGCAAATGCAGGAAAAAAAGTTTTAATTATAGATGCAGATATGAAAACAGGAATTCAACATAAAGTATTTAATGTAAAAAATAAAAATGGATTATCGGAATATTTGTCTAAAAAAGATAAATATGAATTAAAAGATTATATAAGCTCTACAAATAAAGGAAATATAGATATAATTACAAAAGGTGATTACATATCTAATTCAAATGATTTATTGTTAGAAGAAAAATTAAAAGAATTAATACAACTAGTAAATAATATATATGATGTAACAATATTTGATGGAACAGCTAGTTTAATTTCAACAGACTCAGTAATAATTTCTAGTTATGTAGATTCAACAGCCATAGTAGTAAAATATGGACAAACAAAGAGGGAAGACCTTGAAACGGTTAAAAAGAATATATTAAATGTTGGAGGACAAATTTCAGGAGTAATAATAAACAGATTTCCAAAATACAGTAAGCAATATAAGGATATGAAAGCATATAAAGAAAGTGAAAAAGGAAGACTAGTAAAAACTAATGAAAACAAGTAAAGATTATTAATATAACATTAAAAGATAAGGAACAAGAAAAACTACTTCCTTATCTTTTAATGTTATATTACACTCAAATAATTAAAAAATATACAATATTTTATAATAAATGTAAATATAATCAGAATAGAAATTTGTACCTAATTATAAAAAAGTTTTTAATTTTTCAACATTATTTTCTTGCATTTTAACAAAATCATTAAGAATTTGTCTAATTTCTACATCAACATTTGGATTATGATTAAGAATTTTTCTACCCTCAATAATCCCCATATTAGTACCTTGAATAAGAATATCAGCAATATGAGAATTACTTTTATCATTCATAGTATTCATTTGAATACCAGTCCAAACCATCATTTTATCCTTAAGATTACTATCATTTGGAATATCTCCATATTTTTGATAAACATCATTTACTCTATCTAATATATCATTATACTGATTATATTGATAACTCAAATTATCCTTAAAATTAACATCACCAACTTTTTGACTAACATACGAAATAGAATCCATTCCCATCTTAGCACCTTTGTGAATTTCATCTAAAACAGCAATAATTGAATTTTTATCCATATAAAAAACCTCCAATCTAAATTACAAATATTGTGTGCAAAATTAAAAAAAATATTACATTTAATAAATTAATTTGAAATTGAATGTAATTGATATATGCTAAATATTTTGTATTAAATAGCCAAGTCTCCACTGACATTTATTAAAGTTACTATTGACCAACATCTTAAAATGTGGTAATATAATTCAAGAATAAAAACAAGTCGGTATGACGGAACTGGTAGACGTGTTGGTCTCAAAAACCAATGAATAATTTTCGTGTGGGTTCGAGTCCCACTACCGACACCAAAATAAAACAACTCTACATTACCTAAATATTGTGTTTTGTAGAGTTGTCTATTATTAAATAATTTACATTTATATAATTCTTAGTTATCTTAAAAATTGAATAGGCTGAATTTAAAATAAAATAAAAGCCATACTAACAAAGGTGATTAATTTGTTAGAAGATGAAATTCTTAGGCTTTGGAAAAGTGGATTAAGTAAAGATAAATTAGCATTAATATATAAAAGAAGAAATAATCAAATAATAAAAATGATAAGATTAGATATGCATAATAGACATTCAGGAAAGTTTATTAGTAACTATGAAGCTTTAGCAATAGTCGAGAAGGTAATCTATGAATATTTAAAAAATATAAAGAGTAGATAGGATACAGAGTTAAGGAAATTTTATAAACATATCAGATAATGATGTTTTTGAATTCCTAAAAAAGAGGTATAAAGGACAACTATTAATTTATACGCAAGAAGTAATAATATATAATGAAAACATTTTATAAATGAAAAATAATAAAAAACTATTGACTATAATAGAGTCTAAGGTATAACATATAGAATAGTAAATATAAGAAAGGATGAAGAATATGGAAAAAGCTAAAGTGTATTTTTCAAAAGAACTTACATCACAAAATGTTGTAAAAATATATAAACTTTTAGGAAAAACTTTACCAGGAAAAGTAGCTGTTAAAGTGCATTCAGGCGAAAAAGGTAATCAAAATTATTTACGCCCAGAATTTGTTAAACCAATTGTAGATTTTGTTAATGGTACAATTGTTGAATGTAATACAGCATATGATGGACAAAGAAATTATAGTGAAAAACATAAAAAATTGCTTGAAGAACATGGTTGGAGTAAAGATTTTAATGTTGATCTTATGGATGAAGAAGGACCTGATCTAGTTTTAGAAATTCCAAATGGAAAAGTAATAAAAGAAAATCTAGTAGGAAAAAATATGAAAAATTATGAATCTATGTTAGTATTATCACATTTTAAAGGACATCCAATGGGAGGATATGGAGGAGCATTAAAACAACTATCTATTGGATGTAGCTCAACAGCAGGAAAAACATGGATACATACAGCAGGAAAAGTAAAAGATCAAAACCAATTATGGGATAATTTACCTAAACAAGATGAATTTCTAGAAGCAATGGCAGATGCTGCCCAATCAGTAGTGAAATATTTCAAAGGAAATATGGTTTTTATAAATATTATGTGTAACATGAGTGTCGATTGTGATTGTTGTGCTGTTGCAGAAGATCCATGTATGAAAGATATAGGAATATTAGTATCCACAGATCCTATTGCAATAGACCAAGCATGCATAGATTTAGTAAAAAAAGCAGATGATCCAGGAAAGCAACATTTATTAGAAAGAATAAATTCTAAAAATGGAATACATACCATAGATGCAGCAGCTGAATTAGGCTTTGGGACAAAAGAATATGAATTAATTGAAATTTTTCAATAGTAATTACTTTTTCAAATAAACTCTTATTTACATTTATGAATTTTCTCATTTCTACAATTCCATCTGTATAAAAATTTTGTTTTTTTTGAAGAAATAGGTCAAGAAGAAACAAAACGATATTTTAAAACAGCATATCAATTTGTAGCTGAATATAAAGATTTAGGCGAACAATATATTTTATCTGCTCAAGTGCATAATGATGAGGAAACTCCACATTTGCACTTAATTTTTTTGCCTGTTGTTCACAAGAAAGATAAAAACGGAAATGATATTGATAAATTAGCTTGTAGTGAGTTTTGGAAAGAAAAAGACAGTTACAGAAGATTACAAAATGCTTTTTATGATTATATGGTATCACATAATTTCAAACTAGAAAGAGGTTTGCCAAAAGAAGAAACTAACAGACAACATTTAGATTTAAAGGAATTTAAGCAAATAACTAATTTTGAAAATACAAAGAAAACACTAAAAAATATTAAATTAGAACTTCCAGAAGTACCAGATATAAAAGACTTTAAAAGGTTATCTTTCAATAGAGATGAAAAGATTTTAGAAGAAATTATAAAGCCAAAAGATGAAGTTATTGAGAAATTATATCAAGCTAATGTTACTTTACAAGAAAAGTTATCAAGACAAGCTAATATTATTGATGAGGCTCAAAAGTACCAAAAAGAAAGAAATTCTATAATTGCTGATAATAAAGAACTTCATAATCAAGTAAACAATATTAAAGCAGAATATAAGGAAAAAGAATTTGATATTGAATGGAAATATAAAAGTAAAATTAAGTCTTTAGAAAAAGAAAATAACCATTTACACAAAATAATAGATAAATTCTATGAAACTGTTGATAAATTTATAATTTGGATTTGTCATAAATTTGGTATTGGAGAATCTAAAGAATTAGTTAAAAATTTTGAAAAGGAAGCTCGTACTTTTATTGATCCATTAAAACAACTTAAACATGAAGAAAAAGAATGGAATTTAGAAAAATAAAATGTATGAGTTTGCTATTTTATGTAAAATATAGTATAATTAAGATGGTACGTTATTTTTTTGCCAAGTGCAATTTATATATTAAATCTAAAAATAATTATTTGGAGGGAAAAAACAATGTTAAAATTAGTAATGCAACACTTTTACCATGACAAAATTTATACAAAGGAAACAAAAATTTTTTACAAGCTCTATAAATGGCATTGCGGACTTTTTACTTTGCTTCAATTACGGAGAATTATAGGTGTAATTATTTTTGGTGTAATTGGAATTACTTGGATCATATTCATTAAGCCTAGAATATATGGGCTAGGATTTATTGATGTAAGTATGGTATTACTTTATCTTGAACTGAGGGAATATAAAAATATGATTAAATTTAATACCTGTGGAGCAAGAACACCAGCACAAATAAGAACACTTGAAATGGAGCATTTTATTAAAAAGTTTATAAGTACGAATGGTAAAGCTTTAGGAAGAAAAGAATGGAAAGCAATTAAACAGTATGATATTGGTTTATACAATGATTTGCTATGTGATGAATGTCATCATTGTTGTTACTTTTATTCTTTAGAAATTGCTAGGATTATAAGAGATTCCACTCTTATTTGGGGAGCAATAGAAGAACCTTTTGAAGATGGACACAATTATTATGCTCATGCTGTTATTTTAAGAAATGGCTATATCTATGATAGTAGTATGCGTCAATCTGAAAGGTATGAAGATTTTATTAAGCTTTATAAATTCAAACTTTACAAGCAATGGAAATATGACGAATACTCACGAGAAGCTTTTCGTGTACTTTAAGCTACTTTTATTCCTGTATCTACCACTTCTTTTACAAAAGGATTTGAAATTTTTTCAAAATCTTCTGTTGTTATTGGATGTGGCTCTATTCTGGCATCTATATCCCAAGTCATTCCCATTAAAACTGCCATACAATCATAAATATCTTCAAAATCATTAGAAATAACTGCAATATCTATGTCGCTATCTTCATTTTCTGTTCCTTTTGCATAAGAACCGAATAAAATAATTGCTGTAACTTTATATTGTTTTTTTATTTCTTCTATAAATTTATTTATACTATCTACAATATCTTTATTTATTGTTCTTTCAACCATTTTCGTACCTCCTCGACATTTTTTACTTGTTCAGATGTGTAATCATCTGTGCATTTTTCATCAAAAGTCCTTTTATAATCATCATATCTAGCACTTATATTAAATGTATTTATAGTTTGTATTTTTTCTCTTATTTCTGTTGGTACTTCTAAATTTGCTTTTTGAGAAAGTAATATTAAATTATGAATTTTAGGTGCTATTGGGTCATCTGGATTATTCTTTGCATACAATCCTTTTAAAAGTTTTTCAATTACTAAATGTCCTATAAATAAACACCAAGTATTCTTTTTGCCTGCTTTCATATAAAGCATTGTATCATAATCTTCATCTGCACTTTTAAACCAATACTTCATTGAATCTATACTATTCATAAACTTCCTCGCTTTCAATCTATTCTGGATTGGTTATACTAAATTAGACAAAAAAGATAAGGACATGTTAAAATAAAAATAGAAATGGAGGAATTTAACATGTCAAGAAGAGAAAGAAGAGTATTTACGGAAGAATTCAAATTACAAATGGTAACCTTGTATAATAATGGAAAACCAAGAAGCGAAATAATAAGGGAGTATGATTTAACCCCATCAGCATTTAATAACTGGGTAAGAAAATATAATGCTACAGGTTCATTTAAAGATTGTGATAATATGACAGAAGAAGAAAAGGAATTAATAAAATTAAAAAAAGAAAATCAACAATTAAGAATGGAAAATGATATTTTAAAGCAAGCAGCGCTGATAATGGGACGAAAATAAAAATAATATTGGCAAATAAAGATAAGTACAGTATCAGCGCGATGTGCAAAGTATTGAAAATATCACGTTCATTGGTATATTATAAACGCAAAAACAAAAGAAAAGATAAAGAATTAGAGAATCACATAATTAGAATATTTAAGGAAAGTAAAAACAATTATGGTTCAAGAAAAATAAAGATAGAATTAGAAAAAATAGGATATCAAGTTAGTTTAAGAAGAATAAGAAAATATATGGATTTAAATGGATTAGTATCAAATTACACAGTAAAACAATTTAAAGTACATAAAGCAACATGTAATGAAGATAAAGTTGAAAATAAGCTAAATAGAGAATTTAACAGAGAAGAAAAATTAGATGTAGTAGTAAGTGATTTAACGTATGTAAATGTGAAAGGAAAATGGAATTATATTTGTGTAATAATAGATTTGTATAATCGTGAAATAATAGGATATGCAGCAGGAAAACACAAAACAGCAGACTTAGTATATAAAGCATTTAGCAAAATAAAATGTGATTTAAGAAAGATAAATATATTCCATACAGATAGAGGGAATGAGTTTAAAAACAAAATAATTGATGAAGTATTACAAACATTTAAGATAGAAAGATCATTGAGTAAAAAAGGATGTCCATATGATAACGCAGTAGCAGAGGCGACCTATAAAATAATAAAAACAGAATTTGCATTTAATAGAATATTTGAAAGTTTTGAGGAACTAGAAACAGAATTGTTCGATTATATTAATTGGTATAATAATATTAGAATACATAGTTCTCTAAATTATTTAACACCGATTGAATATAAAAAAGTGTCCTTATAAAAATTGTCTAAAAAAGTGTTGACAATCCAAAGTGTTGACAATCCACACAAAAAAACTCTAAAATTAAAGTAGCCTTTCTATGTAGTCTTTTAATTGAGAT
>CAOKHI010000013.1 GCA_948468275.1 uncultured Clostridium sp.
AAATATATTACTTAGCCGTAGCGGATTTTATTATATATGCTGTGAACTGTAACTAGAAGTCTTTTGAAAATTTTAAGATTTATAATCACCCATACATCTCTTAAGTAATAAGAATTTTTATTTTTAGAACAATTATACAGTAACATTTGTTATTATTAGATAGGGGTTTTAATAAAAAATGGTAACACTATTAAAATTTCATGCATATACTATTTTATAAATACAACATTGTATTCAAATAAATCTTGTATAAACATTTTTTTATAGAATATATTAGTATTAGTATTATACTGTCTACAGAAAGGAGATGTTCTAATTGGATAATAATGGTAACAATGGTTCGATAGATATGTCTAATTTCATGAATAATTTAAATTCAATGCTAGAAAACGGTAATATTCCAGATAATGTAAAAAATATGATGAATAATTTTAAAAATAATAATTCTTCTGAAAATACATCTACTCGGGAATACTAGTACTAACAATATAAATCCTGAAATGATAAGTAACATAATGAGCATGTTTAATAACCAAAATAGTACAAATGCTGATAATTGTGCAAATTCGAATTCAAATACAAATACTTCAAATAACATGCCTAATATAGATATTGAGATGCTTATGAAAATGAAAACTATTATGGAAAAAATGAATAATAATAAAAATGATCCTAGATCTAATTTACTTCTTTCTTTAAAGCCGTATTTAAAGAAAAGTAGAAAAGATAAAGTTGAACAATATATACAATTATTTAATATGAGTAAAGTTATGGATGTACTAAAACCGAACGGTGGTGAGAAAACTAAATGATGTTTAACAATCCATATTTTGGTTTTCCATATTATAATCGTTATCCTAAATATGGGTATAGACCTATGTACTATAGTAATAACATAAATTCTAATACACATAATATAGTAAATTCTAAAAATATTAATAATTCTAATTATACAAATAATATAAACACAGCCACAAAACCAAATGATAATTGTGATTGTTTAAATAATACTATTTGTAATAATGAAGATGATACTCCTATGTTTGAAATCTTCGGAATTAAACTATTTTTTGATGATATACTCATAATCTGCTTGATTTTCTTTTTATATAAAGAAGAAGTAAAAGATCAAAGTTTGTTTATTTCATTGATTTTATTACTTTTAAGTTAAGTATGAAATATTGTAAAACTGTCATTTTTATACTTTCTGGTTTAATATAATATTTATCAAAAAAGACTTTTTCTAAATTTAGATGAATTTAAAGTGAAGCTATTGAAATAGAACTTTTTCAACAGCTTCATTTTATTTAATATTGTAAATTTGAAGATATAATAATATAGCTTCAAATTTTTAAAAGACTTACTAAAAAATGTTTATTCTAATATTATTTCATTATCTTTTACAAATGCATATGTTCTTGTTGTTGTTTGCTCTTCTTTTTGAAATTCTTTTATTATATTAGAAATTCGAATTTGTGGTGATTCTATTTTGTTTGCTGAAATTATTGCTTTTATATTTCCTTTTGCTCCTGCATGTGCAATTCCTCTTAAGTTTCCTAAAATTACTATGTTTTCTCCTGCTACTACTTCTGCTCCTCCATTTACATCTCCTATTATTACTATACTTCCTTCAAATTCTATTTTTTGCCCTGAACGAAGTGAACCTCTATGAAATTTTGTTTCTGATGATTTTATTTCTTCTGAAAAGACTTTTTTTATTCCATGTAATCCTAAAACTTTTGGACTATCAAATTCAATTTTTACTTCTATATCTTTTTGTATTATTTGTTTTATTCTATCTATTTGCTCATTTTTTAATAGTTTTCCTGTTACAAAAATTGGTGTTGTTTCATCTTTATATAAATTTTTTAGCTCTGGTATCTTATTTTCTAAACATTCTTCTATTTCGTTTTGTGTTGCTTCTGCATTTATTTTTAGAGTAATTTCTTCTTTTCCTAATATTATATTTACACAATTATTCATTTTGCTATATTCCTTCCATTTTAATATTTTTTATATTTAGTTTCTTATTTCTGTTGTTGGTATTGCTGTCATATCTTCTGGTATTGTTTCAGAGTTCATTCCAAAGTATTGTGCTATTACCGCACGTGCTGCTTCTGCTGTATATCCTCCTGAACCTCCGTTTTCTACTACTATTACTACTGCTATTTCTGGTTCTTCAAATGGTGCAAATCCTAAAAACCATGCATTTGTTACATTTTTTCCATTTTGCGGATCTGTTTTTTCTGTTTGGGCTGAACCTGTTTTTCCTCCTACTTCTATGTTGAAGTCTTTGAAATATTTATATGCTGTTCCTCCTGTATCGCTTGTAACAGATTTCATACCTTGTAGTATCGCTGTTAGGTTTTCTTGTTTTATGTTTAGATCTTCATCTTTGTCTGTTACTATTCCAAATGCTTCATTAAAGTATTTTTCATATTCTTGTTTTGATACTTCTGTTCCATCTATATTTTTTATTGATTTTATTATTGTAGGATTTATGTTTTTTCCTCCATTTGCAAGCATACTTGCATATTTTGCCATTTGTATTGGTGTAAATTTATCATTTAACTGTCCTATTGATGCTGATAATACATTTCCTGGGTTCCAAACTTCTCCTTGTACTTTTTCGTTTAATCTTCCTTGTGCTTCTGCTGGTAATTCTATTCCTGTTTTTTGTCCTAATCCAAAATATTTTGTATATTGGGCTAGTGCATCTATACCCATTCTGTTACCTACATCATAAAAATAGTAGTTACATGAATGTTCTATTGCTCCTGTTACGTTTAGGTATCCATGTCCTCCTTTTTTCCAGCAGTGTGGTTGTACATCTTTGTAATATGTGTATGTATATGTGTCATTTATTTTTGTTTTCGTGTTTACTGTTCCTGTTTCTAATCCTGCTATTGCTGTTACCATTTTGAATATTGACCCTGGTGCATATGTTTCTTGTATTGCTCTATTGTTTAGGGCTTTTGTTTCTTTGTTTGAATATTCTTTCCATGTTTGATTATCTATTCCATATACAAATTTTGATGGTTCGTAATCTGGATAACTTGCCATTGCTAGTACTTCTCCTGTTTTTACATTCATTACTACCATTGCTCCTGCATTTGCATTGTATTGTTCTCCAAATCCTCCTTGTGCTATTTTATTTATATTATCTTTTAAGGCTTGTTCTGTTGCTGCTTGTAAATTTGCATCTATTGTTAACACTACATTTGACCCTTGTATTGCTTCTTTTTCTATGTACTCTGCTGTTATTGTTCCATCTACTGCCATATCTATTTGTTTTATTCCATCTTTTCCTTTTAAATATTTTTCTGCTATTCTTTCTATTCCTGCCTGCCCATAATAGTCGTTTTGTGTATAGTCATTTCCTTTTTCTTGTTCTTTTTTTAGTACTTCTGCATCTATTTTAGATACATATCCTAATATGTGTGATGCTAATGTTCCTTTGTTATATATTCTTACTGGTTGAGATATTGCTGTTATTCCAGGAAATTGGTCGTTTTGTTCATTGAATATATCTCTACTTACAAGGCTTATGTTGTCTGCTATTTGTACTGATTTTGTAGAACTATATCCTTCTTTTGCTATTTCATATCTAATTGCTATAATTTTTCTTACATCTTCTATATTATCATTTTTTATATCGTATTTTTCTTTGAATTTATAAAATGTTTCTTCTGCTGTTGCATTTGTATCTATTTTATTGCTTTGTTTCCATTTTTGTTGTTTTTCTTCAGTATCTTGTGTGAATGCAAATGGATTTATTGTTATTGGGAAATTGTCTGCATATTCGTCATTGTTTGCTTCTAATACCTTTACTATTTTTAGTATTGTTTCGTTAAGTGTTTGTGTATCTATTTTGCTTTTGTATATTTCTAATGTATATGCAGTTGTTGTTTCTACAAGTGAATTTCCTGAGCTATCTGTTATATCTCCTCTTGCTGCTTTTAATATGCTTTGCCTTGTTAGTCTTGTATTAGATGTTTCTACATATTCCTTACCATGTACTATTTGAAGATTAAAAAGTTGCATAAGTAGTATTATTCCTATAATATAAACTAACACTGTTATTATGTTATATCTTAATTTTATATTTGCTAATTTGTTTTGTTTCAACTTTTTCCCTTCTTTCTTTTTTAATTATAATAACTCTCCAAATATTAAAAGAAATATAAACTGTATGGGCTTTTAAAAATACCTTGTTAGTATCTTTGATGCTTTGAAATTTTCTTCGTATTTATAACCTGCTTTTTGTATTATTGGGTATAGTATTATTGTTAATAATGTATTGTATAGTATTTCTATTCCTAATATTTTTAAGAATGCAATTATTTCTAATGTTGTTGTAGTTGTTATTATGTTTATTATATATATGCCAAGTTCATATACTATACTTGAACCTATTACCATTAGTATTATTGTTATTCTACTATCTTTTGAAAAGTTCTTATCTAGATATCCTCCTAATGTTGCTACTACTCCTAACATTATTCCTGATATTCCTATTTTTTTACTTATGAAAAAATCTATGCATATTCCCATAAATATACTTATTGGTATTGATACTCTTTTCCCTGCAAATAACCCTAAAAATAGTGCCATTATTATAAATAGGTTTGGTTGAACTCCTGCTATTGTAAACCATACAAAGAAATTGGCTTGTAGGAAATATATAATTAAAAATATTATTATTGTTAATATTATTATTATTGTATTTTTCATCATTATTTCCTTTCTTATTTTTTATTATTTTATAATTGCCTATGTAAGGCTATTTTCTTAGGTTACTACATTGCTAGCAATTATTCCTACTTCTTGTGGTTTTTCTAACATACAAATTGTCTATTTGTTTGCTTGTGTTATTACTAGTACAGTTTCTATTTTATTAAAATCTACTGCTGGTGTTATTTTTGCATATCTGTCTGTTATGTTTTTTGTATTTTGGACACTACTTATTGTTCCTATTAATATTCCTTTTGGAAATATTCCTCCCATTCCTGATGTTTCTAATTTATCTCCTTGAATTAAATTTGCTTGTGTTGGTATATTAGTTGCTATTAGTGTTTGTTTATCTTCTAATGTTCCCTTACATAATAGTGTATCTCTTGATGTGCTAATTGTTGCACTTACTATTGTTGCTGTATCTATTATTGTTTGTACTTTTGCTGTATTTTGTGTTGTTGCAATTACATATCCTACTAATCCTTTTTCTGATATTACTGTCATATTTGGTTTTATTCCATCTTTTTCCCCAAGATTTATAACAAATATGCTTGTATAATTGCTTATGTCTTTGTTTATTATATATGCTGGTTTTGTAGTGTAATCTGGATATTGTTCTGTTAGGCTTAAAAATTCTTTTAATGTTGCATTTTCTGATTTTACTATTTCTAATTCTCTTAAATTCTCTTCTAATTGTGTATTTTTACTTTTTAGTTGTTCATTTTCTTGTTTTAAATTATTTATATCTGCAAAGAAAGCGTTATTTCCTGATATTTTATTTTTCAAATATGTAAGTCCGTTTTGTATTGGCATTACAAAACTGGAAAATGCATTTTCTATGTAAGATAAATTTTCTATATTCATGTTTGATAAAAATACTAATGCAATTAATATTATTATTGTTATTATTATTCCTGTAATGCCTGTTTTCTTTTTATACATTTTTACACAGCCTTTCTTTGTAATCTTTATAATTATATAATGGTTAATATAAAAAAATCTTCGAAGAGCTTACTATATCAAGTATATCAGCATGCATTGCTTATTACTTACTCTTTAACAAATTACCCTAAAAAATTAATTATTTATAATACAAATTTTAGGAGCATTTATAGTAAATTCTTCGAAATTCTAGCAAAAAATATTGCCCCTATAAGGTTACGATTTTTTTATTTAAGCCATTAATATAATAAATAATATATTTTATCTTCTTTTTCTTGAATTTATTAATACTGTTTTTAGTCTATCTAGGTCTTCTAGCGTTTTTTCTGTTCCTTTTACTACACAATTTAGTGGTTCTTCTGCTACAAACACTGGCATTCCTGTTTTTTGGCTCAATAGTTTGTCTAGATTTTTTATTAATGCTCCTCCACCTGCTAATACTATTCCTTTTTCCATTATATCTGATGCTAGTTCTGGTGGTGTTTTTTCTAGTGTTGTTTTTACTATTTCTATTATCTCATTTACAGATTCACTTACCGCTTCTTGTATTTGACTTGAATTTATTGTTATATTTTTTGGTAATCCTGTTGTTAAATCTCTTCCCCTTATTTCCATTGACATTTCTGTCATTAATGGCAATGCACATCCTATTTGTTTTTTTATTTCTTCTGCTGTTGTTTCTCCTATTGCTAAATTCATTTCTTTTTTTATATAACTTACTATATCGTCATCTAGTTCATCTCCTGCTGTTCTTAGTGAATAGCTAACTACTACTCCTCCTAATGATATTACTGCTACTTCTGTAGTTCCTCCACCTATGTCTACTATTATGCTTCCACTTGGTTCTGATACATCCAGATTTGCTCCTATTGCTGCTGCCATTGGTTCTTCTATCAAATATACCTCTTTTGCTCCTGCTTGCATCACAGATTCTTCTACTGCTCTTTCTTCTACTTCTGTAATTCCAGATGGAACTCCTACTACTATTCTTGGTCTTCCTACATTATATCTTTTACTTACTTTTGCTATTACATTTTTTAGCATTAATTGTGTTGCTGTAAAATCTGCTATTACTCCATCTTTTAATGGTCTTACTGCTCTTATTGTTTCTGGTGTTCTGCCTAACATTTCTTTTGCTTCTGCCCCTGTTGCTACAATATTGCCTGTTCTTTTGTCTATTGCTACTACTGATGGCTCATTTATTATTATTCCTTTTCCTTTTAATGATACTAGCATATTTGCTGTTCCTAGGTCTATTCCTATGTCTTTTCCATTTAATCCAAAAAGTTTCATTTTTTTCAATCGTCCTTTCTTTTTTGTGTATTATTATTTTTGAAATACACTTTTAAATTTGTTATCTCCTATTATTACATGGTCTAATAGTGTTATTCCCATTATGTCTGCACTTTCATATATTCTATCTGTCATTTGAAAATCACTTTTGCTTGGAGTTGGATCTCCACTTGGGTGATTGTGAACTAATACTATTTTTTGGGCTCCCATTTTTATTGGTTCATGTAATACTATTTTGGGCTCCATTGTTGCAAAATTGCTTCCTCCTAATGCTATGTCTACTATTTTTAGTATAACATTTTTGGAATTTAATATTACAAGTTTTGCAACTTCTCTTTTTTCGTATTTTAGCTCGTCCATAAATAGATCTGCTATATCCTTTGTATTTTTTATTACTATTTTTAATGAATTTATTGGTTTAGACATTCTTTTTGCTAGCTCACAAGTTGCTATTAGTTGTATTGCTTTTATTTTCCCTATTCCTTTTATTGTAGTAAATTCTTCTATTGATATGTCTTGTAAAAATCTTAAATCGTCTATTTGCTGTTTTCCTTTTAAATTTAGTATTTTTTGTGCTAATGTTACTGATGTTTCTTCTTTTGTTCCACACTTTATTATTATTGCCAATAATTCTGAATTTGATAACTTTTCTGCTCCATACATTTCTAATTTTTCATATGGTCTTTCTGATTCTGGGAGTTCTTTCATTTTCATGCTCATATTATTCGTCCTTTCTTTTTTTGTTTTTTGAGCCCCCCAATTTTTCATATTATCTCTTTTGTTGGTTTATAATAATATTTATTAGACTTTTCTATAAATAAATATTGCTATTGCCATTCCTATTATGCTTGCTATGTTTATTCTTAGTTGTAGTGCAAATGTTATTTTTATAATATTTAAATCTAATGCTAATGGATCTGTTAGCCCAAAACTTTGCCCATATGATAGCCACCATAAAAAGTCTACTTTTGCTGCTAATTCTCCTAATAGCCCCCCTATTACTAGTCCTGCTAATATAAATACTATTAGAATCCATATGTTTTTATCTCTTGTTGCCATATTTGTTTTTTCCTCCTATTTGTTTATTTTTTCTTTAGATTTTTTTGTTATATAGTATTATATATTCATATATTGTTTTTTTCAAGTAATATATTGGTATTTTTTTTAAATTTTATATATTTTTACTTTTCTTTTTATCTTGTTTATGCTATATTATTAGTACACTTTTTTAGGGTTATTAATATACTATATTATTGGTAATTTTTTAATTTATTTTGTTACCAAAAATTGTTCCTTTAAAAAGTTTTATACTTGTAGTATAATTAAATTAAGAGCGATTTTAGGAGGTAAGTGTGTAAATGAAGATAGAAAAACTAAATGAAGATAAAATTCGTATTACTTTGAATTTGCAAGATTTGCAAGAAAAAGATATAGATTTTCATGCTTTTATGTCTAATTCTATAGAATCACAAGACATTTTTTTGGATATGCTAGAAGAAGCTGAAAAAGAGGTTGGTTTTGTTACAGAGGATTATAGAATTATGATAGAGGCTTTGGCCATGAATGATGGCAATTTTGTTCTTACTGTTACAAGGATTGGGCAAGAGAAGGATAAGGGTACATATAAAAAGAAGAAATTGAATATTAAGAGGAAATCATGCATTCCTAATTCTAATAAGGCTATTTATTGTTTTAATTATTTTGATGAATTTTGTGAGTTTTGCAATTTTCTTAAAAGAAATGTTTTAAAGAATATGGATGGTTTTGCTGAAAAAATTAGCTTATATTTTTATAATGATAAATATTATTTAGTCCTTTCTAATATAAAAGTTTCTATTGGATTGCTTAAAACTTTTTGTTCATCTATTACAGAGTTTGCACATTTTATTAATAATTCTGAATTGTATGAAAGTAAGTTATTAGAATATGGTAGTTTGATTATTGATGATAATGCTGTTGATGTTTGTATGAAGTATTTTTAATTTTAATAAAAAAGTTATTGTAACTTTGTAGAGGCAAGCTTGCTTGCCTCTATATTGATATATTTTTGCCACTTTTTGTATGGTTTTGTTTTTTCTAAGTAAAACATATAGTAAAATGAAGTAACTTTATTAACAATAAGTTACTTCATTGTTACAATCCATCGACCATAGCAGTAATTAGCATTAGATTAAAGAATATATTTTATTTTGTTTTGTTATCTTCTTAGATTTCTAAATTGTTCGTTTATTTCATCTTCAGCGTTTTCTATTTTTTCATATACTGTTTTTCCTTCTGCTTTTTCATATTCTTGTTTGAAGCTTTCTACTGACATTTTGCATCTTTTAGCTGCTTTTTCGATTAGTATTTGTTCTTGTAGTAGTATATCATTATTTGGGTCATCATCTATGTTTTTTAATACTGTCTTTTCTTGTGGATTTTGTTGTATTTGATTGTTTGCTTTTTTTATGTTGTCTCCTACTTCTATGTTCTTAGTTTTTGTGGCATATTCTCTTACTTCTTTCTCTGTTTGTTTTTGGTTTGTGCTTTTTGTGTTTACTGGTATGCTTGTGTATTGGTTTGTTTCAGGATCTCTTCTATAGTAGTTTATTTCAGGTATTCCATATGTTCCAATGTCTATTGTGAAACCTTCGTTTTCATAACCTTGGTTGTTTCCTTTTTGTATTTTTATCATTGTTAGTACTTTATTTTTGTGTACATCTGATCCATCCTTGTTTACTTCTACTATTTCATTTTCTGGATTTGTTCCTTGGGTTTGTTCTAATGTTTGTAATTCTATTTCATTATTGTTTGAATCTATTCCATAGAACTCAAATTTTGTAGAATCTATTCTTCTTATTTTTACTTGTTGTATATTTTTTGTTTTTACTTCTGGTACTAAGTCTGCAAATGTCATGTCTTTTGTAATTTTTTTGTTAATGTCTATTTCTACTTCTTTGTTATTTGTGTTTTGTTGCTTTTCTTTTAATTGTTCATTTTTTGCATGTTCGTGTTCATCTATTTGTTTTAATTTTTCTAATGAAATTGGTTTTACTTTTGCAAGTTGTATAAAAAATTCTTTCTCATTTATTTTTTCTTTATATTTTTCACTTATTGTTATTTCATTATTTTCTCCAACTGTTGCTATTATCCCATCTTTTACATGAAATTCATATTGCATTTGTCCATTTTTTTCTTTTTTTACTAAATGTACTTCTTCTGTTGTCATGTTTTTTATTTCTGTATCGTTTTTTGATAGGTTTATTTTTCCATAATAAACTATATCTAATATTTTTTCTCCACTTGAACTCATTTCTAAATTTACTTTTATTTCCTGTAATTTATCTAATAATTCCTCATCCATTTTGTTCCTCCCATTATTCTATGTTAAACGACATTTCAAAATCTGTACCTTGTTTTAGTTTTATTATAAATGTTTTTTCTACTGGGTTTATATTTTCATTTGGTTCTATTAAACTTACTTCGTATGAATATATATCTTCTCCTTGTGTATTAAATGTTTTATATGTTACTTTACTTTTTCCTTTTAATTTTGTGTTAATATATTGCTCAAATATTTCTTGTGTTTTAAAGTAATTATTTTTAAATCCATCTGATAATAAACTATATGCAAAATTATAATTTTCATCATTTATTGCTTGTATAAATCTTTCTATACAATATGCTGTTTTTTGCTGATTATTTGATTTTTCATATTTTTCTATGTATTCTGGTATAGCTATTGTGTAGGTGTCTAGTATTAGAGTATATTGCATTACTGATGTTTCATTGATTATATAGTAGTTATCATTTTGATCCATAAGTACATATTGTGTATATTCGTCAAATACTCTTTTTTTGTATTTTCTTAATATTGCATTTTTTAATTTTTCCTCTCTTTTTTGTATATAATTGTTGAAATCATCTATATTATTAAACCTTTGTTCTTTGTAATTCTTGTCTAATGTATTAAATGCTCTTTCTTTATTATATAACATATCTTCTATACATAAATTAAAATAATATACTGCCATGGAACTGTCTGAAATGCTAGCAAACTCAAATTGATTAGATTCCTTTACTATTTGTTTATCATTAATTTCTTTGTTTATTGAATTTATATCTATCTCATTTGTAGTATTTTCTTTATTTTTGCTAAATATACTAATCAAAGTTATTGATATAATTATAATAATAATTATTACTATTATAGATAAAATTAATAATATTTTATTTGCTTTCATAACTACTTTTCTCCTATCTAAACATTTCTCCATTGTATGGCATAATACTAAATGTTTCATTGCTAAAATCTAATTTTACTATAATGTATTTATCTTGTTCTTCTTCTCTTTTTATTTCTCCAAAATACCCATCCTCAATTTGTGAATCAGTATCATTTCTTGCTGTATAATACACATAATATAATGAATTATATTTATCTATTTCTTGTTCATATATTTTTCTTACTACATTTATTTGCTTTGTCTTAAATTTATCAATATAATTTATTACATTATTAGTAGTAATGTTATTATCTTTTATATATTTTGTATCTAATATATCTATTAATGCTTTTGTATCATTTTTTGATATAAAGTTTGTATATTTATCTATACATGAAGATATTGTATAAAATATATTTCTGTTTTTTAGTATATTTATTTCTTTATTAATAATAACTTCTTCTTCTTCTTTAATCTGTTCTTGTACTTTCACATCTGACATTATCTTTAGCATAACCGCCATTATAATCACTATTAATACAGAAATTACTATTATAACTAATTTTATTTTTTTCAATATACTCACTTCCAATCTTTTTTACTATGGAATAATTCTATATGCTTTTGTAAACGCATAACTTCCCTTTTGTCTGTTTGTAAAGTTTGCTGTTGTTATTTGTTTTCCTCTTCCTGGTGCATGAACAAATGAATCATTTCCTATATATATTGCAATATGTCCACTCTTCCATAATATGTCTCCTGCTTTTAGTTCACTTGTTGATAGTTTGACTTCTTTTCCTGCTAGTCTTTGTGCTATTCCATTTGCACTATGTGGTAATTCTACTTCTACTTGTGCATATGCCCATTTTACAAGTCCTGAACAGTCAAAACCAACTTCTGGTGTTTCTCCTCCCCATACATACATTTTTCCTACTTGTTCTAATGCTTTTGATACTACTGTTTTTGCATTTCCTGTTAAGTTGCTTACATCTATTTTACTTCCGCCACCTGATGACGCTATAACTGTTCCACTTTTTGTTGTATATACTCCTTCATGGAATAATTTCCAGTTTGCAACTGCTCTTGGTTGTGGTATTCCATTTTTGAAATAATATCCTCCACCGTTACTGTGTACTGCATTTTTTAATCCTTCTGTGTTTCCATATTTTTTATATTGTTCTACAAAATTTCCAATATTGCCATATTGGAATTTTATTGCAACTAATGCATCTATTTGTGTGTCTTCTAAATTTAATCCCATGGTAGATTTAATTATGTCTTGCCTAAATTCATTTATAATTTCTCTTGTTATATCATCTATTAAATCGTTTTTACCTACAAGTACTTTTCCAAATAAATCAGATTCTCTATTGTATGAAGTTAATTCAGTTAATCCTCGTTCATTCAATCTTGATTTTTGCCATTTTATACATATTCCATATCCTACTGTTGCATTACCCTTACTATCGCTAAATACTCTATAATTTCCACTAGCATCTGTTTTTGTTCCTTCCCATGCTTTTATAAATTCTTCTAATGCTCCTCCCTCTCCTGCATAAAAACTAGTATCTTCATTAAATTCTTCTGGCTCAAATATGCTTAAGTCTAAAACAATGTTTCCATCATCAACTCCATCATTTTTATATAAATGTATTAAATACCTCATTAATTCTGCATGAAATTGTGTTTTTTGGTTGTTTTGTAGTAATTGGCATAACCAGTCTTGGGCTCCTAATATGTTTATTTGTGGACTATCGTTTTCAAATCTTCCTTGTGGTAACACATATTTTACTTCTTTTCCATTTGGATTAAACTTTGCTCCTTTTACATATTTTCCTGTGTCGTTTTTCCATAATCCTAAAAATAAGTTTGGTGTTAGATTTGAATATGTTCCATTCATCATTTGCCATTCGTTTGTTTCTATTGTTGTTTTTGTAGTCGTTGATTGCTCTACTTTCCATGTTCCTGTTTCTCCTTCTGGAACTGCATCTTCATTATCTAATTTAATGGTTTGTCCATTTTCTCCTAATGGATATTCTGGATCTTTTGGTACTATTTCATAAATTATTTCCTGTTTTAAAATCCATGTTTTTGCACTTGTTACATTTGCTTTTATTGAATCTTCTTTTGTTATTGTCGTTGTTACTTGATCTGGTTGTTTCTCTGGTCCTGCTACTTCTTCTGTATAATATGCATCTACAACTTCTCCTGTAATAGGGTCATGTATATTGTGTGTTTGTATATATCTTCGCATAGTGCTATGTCTATATGTATATACTTCTGTACTTGTTGTGATAGAGTCAAATATAGTAAGTTCTATTCTATTATTGTATTTTACTAAATCTGCTACTGCTTGTACATAGTTTGCACTTTGTGCTACTGATTGTAAGTTCATTAGAAATTCAAATGGCATTGCATATTGGGATACCATGTTTCTATATGGTATTTTAACTTCATGTATGTCATATTGTACTTCTGCTCCATTTACTTCTACAATATAGGCCTTCGTGACACATAAATTCCAACTTTCATCTAGTGAATAATATTGTTTACTTTCTTCTTTTTTTGATCTTTCTTCACTATTTAGCATCTCTTTAAATTTTTCATACCCTATGTATTTTAGTTCATATGGTTTATCTTTTTCTTTTCTTACAAAGTGTACGATTCCTTTTAATTCTTCATCACTTCCCTCTATATATGGAAGTTCTGAAATTATTGATGCTACCATAAAATTGTAGACATACCTTGCTGCTTGTGTTTCAAAAAATACTTCAGTGCTTGTTCCTTCTGGAACTGTATCATATCCAAATCCTAAATCAGAAAATTTTATATTTCCTTTTTCTAGTTCTTCTTTTATTGCTTGTATACTTGCATTTTTATCTATATGTATTCCATTTTCATCTATTGTGCAATATTGTTCTATTATATTTGTTACAGCCTTGCTAGAACTATCTGATACATAGTTATCTATTACCCATTTTCCTCCGAAAAATATTACAAATACTATTAATATTGGTATTAGTATTGGTGCAATTGCTGCAAAAAATGAAGATATTAAGGATGCAATAGCAGTAGCTGCACTTCTTAATGCTGTATTAACAACGTTCTTTAATGCTTTTGATGTAACGTCTTTTGCTACATCTTTTGCTTTATTTGCTGCCATTTGAGTTGCTTGATTTTGTATTTCTTGACCTATATCTTTTTGTTCGTTTTGTTCTGGATTTTGATCTTGTTCCATCTTATATGTGTCACCTCCTTTTTTGTATATTTTTTATTTCTTTTATATTTCTATTTGTAATTGTATTTTTTCTTTATATTCTTTTTTGTCTTGTAATTGATTATACAAGTCATAGTCTTTTACTATATCTGTAAATACCATTTTCTCCATTCTTGTATTGTTAGAATATCTTTTGTTAAATCTAATGTTTAATGTAATACTAAATCCTGGTTTTACTATTAATCGTGTTTGTTCTATTTCATACATAAACGCACTATATGGCTTGTTGTTTGTTCCTTGTAAATATACTGAATTTGTGTCTTGCCTTGTATCTAACATTATTGTTTTTTGGGTATTATTTGTTATTCTTAATTTATAGTTCTCATACTCTTTGTATATGTCTTTATTTAATACATCTATTCGTATATCGTCTTTTTGCGCATATTTATTTATATTGTCTTTATATATGTATCCTCCTATGTTTAGTTTATATTCTCCATTTTTCTTTACTACTGTATAGTATTCTTCTATTTTATTTACATCTAATTTTCCTGTTGATAATATATCATCTGATATTTGTACTTCATATGTATATATGTTTGATGATATCCAACTTTGGATTGTATAGCTTTTTTTGGTACTAAATATTCTATTTACATAGTTATTTTGAAAGTTCTCTATTTTAGAAGAATATACCGCTTCTTTGCATTCATCTGTTAACAAATTATATGCTTTTTGTATTTCTTTGTTATTACAATATGAAATAAATTTATCTATCAATTCACTGTTTGTTGTTTGTTGTTCTTTTGTTACATTATCTCCTACTACTATTGTTTCTTCTGGCTTATAAGTTTCTTTTACAACCTGTGTATTTATTGCATTTTGAGCCTTTTTTTCTAATTTTTCTTTTGATTGTTGATTTAACATTTGTATTATGTATAAAACAAGGATAATAGCGATTATAGTGCCTAGTATCTTATACCTATTACTAAATAACATTTGTCTTAAGTTACTATTTTTTATAATCATCCTATTATCCTCCTACTGTATTATAAACTTATTCTTCTAAAATCTTCATATCCTTTAAATATACTTTCTGCTGTTTGTCTTCTTCTTTGTGGGTCACTTACATTTGTAAGTACACTTTCTAATTTCTTAATCTCTGTTTCTCTTACTTTTTTATCTGAAAATGCTTTTTTATCTATATCGTCTTTTGTTTGAATAATATTTTGTACTTGACCTCTAAAGTCACTTGCATTTCTTCCTGTTGATTTTGCATATTCTGCTTCAAGTGCCATACCTTTTCTTATTGTATCTTTATCTGTAATTCCTGCTTCTCTATATTGTTTAAATGTTTCTTTGACTTCTTTTTTAGTCTTTTTATTAGAACCATTCTTGAAATGCTTTTCATAATAATCTTCAAATTCTTGACTCTTAAGGAATTCTTTATCTGCTCTTGCATTTCGTGCGTCTATTTTATTTCCATATTTTTCAGCTTCAAATGTATCCCTTATACTTGTATCTTTCATTACTCTTCCAACTGTCGCATCAAACAAATTATCTCCTGTTGCAAGTCCTATTGCTCCTGCTCCCATTGCCATCGACATTGCTTTATCTCCATCTCCTGTTGTTGCTCCAATTACTCCTGCTGTTGCCGCAAGTGCTGCTCCTGTTCCAATTCTTGCTGCTGTTCTTAGAGTTCCTCTTGCAGCTTTATATCCAACTGTTGGTAATGTACGTATTCCTGCTTTTATATTACGCTTAGCACCATCATAGCCTCTTCCAGCTAATTTATTTAATCCTGTTAATCCTGATTTTGCTTTTCCTTTTGCTATTGTTCCTACTTTATTTCTAAAATTCTTATCTGTAGCAAATTTTTTTGCTCCTGAAATTGTTCTTACTGCTCCCTTACCTATATTTCTAGCTCCAGTTTTTACATTATTATATCCTCTACCCATAGCTGAACCAAGTCTTGAAATATCTTGTCCTACTTTTCCTGTAAATGTATCTGGTGGTGGTGGTACTCCTGCACCTTGTGAATCATCTCCGCCACCTGATGGCGGTCTTCCTGATGATGCTCCTTCTTCTGTAGCACGGAAAGCATCTCCATAATTATCTCTTCCGTCTAGTCCACCAAAACTGTCTAAGTCTGGTTCTTGATTAGCATTTGGTAATCCTGCACCACTATCTTGTTCTCCTGATCTTGCTTGACCTGCTCCTCCTCTTTCATTTTCTGATTCAGGTGAGCTTGATCCTCCTACACTTGGTATACCTTGTGCATCTTCTCTATTAAATGAATCTAGTCCACTGTTTGCTCCTGAGTTTTTTGTTGTTCTTTCGGTGTCTTTTGTTCTTACTTTGTTTCCTCCGCCACCATTTCCGCCACCATTTGGACCTTTTTTTGCAAAGTTGTTTAGTGCTTGGCTTGCAAGCATTGTTACTCCAGCTGCTCCTGCAAGAGAACCTACTGTTCCTCCAGATGCTTTGTTAAATCCAAACATTTGCTTTAATATTTTTTCTGCTGCTATTATAAATCCTAAACATACTATCGCATATAATGGATTGTCTGTCGCAAGTTGTACTGCTGAGCCTACTAGTATTGTGTATATTAGTAAGTGTAATGGTTGTATTAATGCATTAAATGAAAATTCTTTTACCCACATATTAAATGCTTGTGCTTGCCCATCTCCTACTTTGTCTATTGGATATGTAAATGCTACTATTGGTGCTATTAGTGTTAAAAATGCCATATTTACCACCCTTTTTAAGTATATCCATGTAAATCTAATTGAATATATTACAAGCATTAGATATACAAAGAAGAACCCTATTTTTTGCTCTAAATCTGCACATTGTATCATAAACCTTACATAACTCATAAGATTTCCATAAAATGAAATTCCTTCTGATGGTGCACTTACATGTATTGTTTTTCCTAAGTCTGATGATATCATTGCTGTTACTGTTTCTGCCATTGTTAGTGCAAATGACATTATATAGTGTAATACAAATATTAGACACATTGCTACTAGCCAATCCATAATCATTTTCTTGTATTTTGCTCTATCTGCTGCAATACTGGTTATTAACATTCGTATTCCTAAATATACTAAAACAGATAATAAGCCTACTATTGCAAGCATACGTATTGCTACATACCAACTTGCTATTAAATCTTGTAGTTGCACTGCTATATTTCTACTGTTGTCTTTAGCATTTACAGATGGTTTTATAAAGTTTACATCTAATGCTGGTACTCTGTTTGAGAATATTTCTTCTGGTGTGTATCGTACTTTTGCAACTTTTATATCACCAAATCCTAAAAATGCACCATCTAGTTGTTCGTCAACAGTAATTCGTATTCCTGAATCTCCTTGTCCCTTGTCTTGTAGTGCATCATCATCTGGATCTTTCATTATTGCTGATGAACTACCTAATATAAATGTTTCTAATCCTCTTTGTATTCCATCTAGTAAAGATGTTACTAAGCTTACAACTGGGCTCATTAATATTCCACCCATATCTGCATTTACTGGCTTTGGTATAGCAAAGTTAAATGTTATGACAATTACTAATACTATTAATATCTTTTGTACTATATTCTTGCCTGTAAAATTTTCCATAACTACTCCTTCCTATTATGTCTAATGCTATCAATTTAAAATATGTACATCCAAATTTTAAAAATATTTATTTTAATTATTTCTTTGGAGTGCATTTAAAATTGTCCCTAAATAGACAGCATTTCTATTATGGCATTTGTCCTTTTTTTTGATTTACTAATTTGTTAAGGTTTGTTTCAACAAATTCAAATTCTTTTGCTGTTGGTGTAATTTGTAATATTGCTGTATCTGAACCTACTTTTAGTAGTCCTTCTCCTTTTAAGCATGTTACTAAGAAATTTGCTTCTCCTTCTGATAGTTTGAATACTTCTTTTAGGTATGCAATTTCTGATTTATCCTGTGCTAAAAATAGCTTTGTATCTGATGATGTTAGTACTGCTTGTGCTTCTGGTTTTTCATAGAAGTCTTGGAATCTTTGTGATATTATTGCAAGTGATACATTTCTTTTTCTTGCACGTCTTGCCATTGTGTTTAAGAAGTCTACTGCTTCTGGATATGGTAATAGCATCCATGCTTCATCTACTAAAACTCTTTTTTTACCTGCTTTTGTTCTATCTTCACTGTTTTTCTTTACGTATTTTTCCCATATCCAAGATAGAAGTATTTGTTGTGCAAGTGGTCTTGCAAATCTTTCTTCTAGTCCAGATATGTCTAGGTTTATAAATGGTGCTCCATCTAATAGTTCAAATGTTGATTGTCCATCAAAGTATGCCATTTGTCCATCAAATTCTCTTATATATTGTTTCATTACTTTTAGTAAATAGCTGTAGTGGTATTGGTAGTCTTCATTGTCGTTTTCTTTTGCTTTTTTTTGTATTCTTTTATACCAACTTCCTATTGTTGGCATTGCTTTTTTTCTTTTTGCAAGTACATCTCCTGTAACTCCTCTTGTTACTGCTTCATATAGACTTGATGGATCTGAGTTTATTTTTATTCTTGCATATTCTTCTGCAACTGCTTCTGCTATTATTTGCTTTGTAAGCTCGTTTACGTCTTTACTTCTTGTGCTTCCTCTTGCCATTGTAAGTAGTGCTTGTGTTACGTCTTCTACTTTGTTTTCTACATTAATTACTACTCTTTCTTTTCCTGTTATTTCGTCTTTTACTATTTCTGGTTCTATATCAAATAAGTTTATTATTGTTTTTGAGTTTGGGCTTAGTACTACATTTATTCCTCCTAATGATTCTGCAACTATTGCGTATTCACCTTCTGCATCAAGTGCTAAACTTTCTATTCCCATTAATACATATGATCTAGATATAAGTGTTTTCATTGTAACAGATTTTCCTGCTCCTGATTTTGCAAATATTACCATGTTATAGTTTGTAAGTGATGAGTGGAAGTTATCAAATAATATTGGTACTCCTGTTTGTTTGTTAAATCCTAAAGGTACTCCTGTTGGATGTCCTACTTCTGATGTTGTAAATGGAAATACTGTTCCCATTGAACGTCTATCAAATGTGTGTACTTTTTTTATTTTATTGTCTAGTAGTGGTAAGTTGGATTTGAATGCTTCTTCTTGAATTCCCCATGCACTTTTAATTCCTACTAGGGATTTAGACATTTCAGTTGATAATAGGTTTGTAAATTTATCTAAATCTTCTAAGTTATATGCAAATAGTGTAGATACTATTGATGCTTCATATAGTTTATTAAATCCTGCTGCTATTTCATCTCTTAATTGCTCTGCTTCATATCTTTTCTGACCTACTGTACTTTGTCTGTTTATGTTTCCTCTGTCTGCTGCAACTATTCTTTCTGTTTCTAATTGGTTTATTACTCTGTTTAATTCATTTTGAGATTTCGCTTCTGGTACTGGATTTATGTATATTGAAGTATTTGTATCTCCGAATAGGTAAAGATCCCTAAATAATTCTGGGAATATTGCCATTCTTGGTAGTGCTGATACAAAGAAACTTCTTGCATATCTTTTTGTGTTTGATATTATTTCTAAGTGATCTATGTTTGATGCATCTATTCCAGATGGAGCAATTAGTTCTTTTATTGTTTTTGGTTTTAATATATTGTATTGTTCATTATTTGCTTGCATCTGTTGTAGTTTTTCTTGTTCTTCTTGTTTTTGGTTTCTTTTCTTGCTCATCATCTTCATTACCTCCCATTTCTTTTGTGTCTTCTTCTATTAGTTTTTGTGCTCTTTTAGCTGTTTTTTCTCCTATATATTGTTTGTTTTGTTCTAGTATCATTTCTGCTCTTTGGCGTATTAGCTCTTCAAATCTTTCTTGTCTTCTATCTAATTCTTGTTGTTTTTTTGATCTTGCTTGTATTACTTTTTGGTTTGCAAGTTCCATTGCTTGTTGTTCTATTTTTATATTTAGTT
The DNA here is from genome assembly GCA_948468275.1 of uncultured Clostridium sp. Classification (GTDB taxonomy): domain Bacteria; phylum Bacillota; class Clostridia; order TANB77; family CAG-508; genus RGIG8482. The sequence continues at coordinate 20,353 of CAOKHI010000013.1, forward strand.
CTTTCATTCTTTTGTCTAGTACATCTGGTGCAGTTGTGTATAGTTCTTCATAACCTGCTCTTAGTGCTTTTTCTATTCCATATACTTCTGATTCATCACGGTTATATGCTACATATAGTAAGTCTACTAATTCGTTTGATCTTAGTATTCTTCCTCCTACTTCACATGCTGATAATGTTCTTATTATTGCTTGTGCTTTTGTATATAATTCTGAAAATGCTAGGCTTTTTATTTCTTCTTTATCAAATGCACTATTGTTTATGTCTTCTGGATAGTATGATATTATTATATAGTATTTTTTGTTTAATACGTTTTTATTTAAGCTCATTTTTTCTGTATTTTCTATTATGTCTTTTCCATATTCATATAGGTTTGTTTGTTTTGTTACTTCATAGAATTCTCTTTCTAGCTGTTCTTTTGAGTATGTTCCTGATTGTACTTTTTTTAAATATTCATCTCTTTTTTTATCTAATTCATATTTTATTTCATCTATTTTTCTTCTATATGTTTCTATACTGTTTGATAAGTTTACTGTTCTTGTTTGTACATATATTTGTATTGGATGTCTTAGTGTGTTTAAAAATTGTAAAAATCCTTCTTCTACAGATATTTTTTCTGCCCCTGACATTAAGTCATAGTTTATTCCTTGGCATTCTACCACCATCAAATATCTCATACCTTTTTTTTGTACTATCATATTGTCTTCTATTTTTTCAAAATCCATAAAGTTGTATATTGATTGTTTTGTATATTCTTTTGCTACTTTTTTTGTTGTGTTTGTATTTGTGCTATTGTTAGGGCTTGCTAATTCTTCTTTGTCTTTTTCTTTTTTGTTTTTCAGTACTATCATTAAATATACTAAAGCAAGTACTACTAGTATAGCTATCATACAAATTAGTACTATTGTTAATACACTTGTAATTTGATCTGGATTACTCATCTTTTGTTTCCTCCTCATACACATATATTTTGTTTTTGTTGTTTTTAAATTTTATTGCTCTTATTATTACATCATCTATATTTTCTCCACCAGTTTTTTTTGTAATTTCAAAAGCTGTTGTGTCTGGTATCTTAAATGTTCCTATTGAATATCCAATTAATGCAAATATTGCTATTATTATCATTCCTATTAAGGTCATACCAAATGCTGCAAATATAAAATAGAATAGAGTTCCTAATATTGCTCCTACTACTGTATATATCATTGATTTTCCTGTAAATATAAATAGTATTCTTCCTTCATCTTTTACGTTTCTAGGTATATTATATGGTCCCATATTTTCCTCCTTAGTTTTGGCATAATTATAACTAATATAATTATACCAAAAAATATTGAAAAATGTAACATTTTAGTGCAAAATATTGTATTTTTAATATATTTGTAATATAGGAGTAATGTTTTTTATATCTTTTTGGTTTTCATAATTTTTTTATGTAACAAAAAAATAACTTTATTTAGTATTATTTACTAAATAAAGTTATTTTTTATTTGTTCATGATTATCCCTGACCTGGATCTCCTGGATTTAATCCTGACGCTAAGTTATAAACTATATTTACAATTGTTGTTGATGCAAATATTAGTACTGCACCTACTAAGTAAGGTATCATTGATTTTTTATAATCTGCTTTTTCTTCTGCACTACCCATCATATATTTTACACCTAATACTAATAATATAACTACTGATACTACTACACCTACTGTTTGAACTACTGCAACAATATTTTTTCCAAGTGTCTTTATTTCATCTACTCCTGTTGCATTTGCATTTCCTCCTACAAGATCTGATGGTTTTACTCCTGCTGCATATGAACTAACGCATATTGTTAATATTATAAGTACAATACATAAGACTGCTATTAATTTGTTTGTCTTTTTCATATTTTTCCTCCTCTTATATTTTAATTTATTTTTATATTTTAACTTCTCTTTATTTATGAGAAAATATTAAAATCTACATCATTTGGGATAGTTTTACCCATTCTATACTCTATATTATAACTCTTTTTTCCAATATTGTCTATACTTCCTAATAAATTTATTGCTAGTTTCCATATAATAAATGCTCCAAATATGACTACACATCCTGCAATATATGGTATTAGAGCCTCTTTTACTTTTGCTTTATCTTCTGCACTTGACAACATAAATTTTGCTCCTAAGTATACTCCTATTATTACTGCTCCTACTATTCCTAATGATAATAGTATGTTATATAAAGAATCTGATGCTTCTTTTAGTCTATCTCCATTTATTGTTGCATTGTCTGAAGAATTTCCTTTATTTATAAAATTTTGTGCTTCTGATATTATTTCATCTGGATTATGTGTTGCTGATGAACTTGAATCTCCTAATTCTCCATCCTTTCCACCTTGTTGATTCTTTTCAGGATCTAAATCTTTATCTCCTTTATGTTTTCCATCTTCATTTTCTTTGGCATCATTTGCAACTTTTTGTCCTTCATCCATTTGGTCTTTTAATTGATCTTTTTGCTGTGAATTTGTATTTTTTGAATTTGCTAGCACTGCTCTTTGATCATTTATAAATTGTGCTAAATTTTTACCATCTATTTTTGTTGTACATGTTTTTATTAGTGTACTTTTATTAAGCAAATCAAGGTATATTATCCATTGGTCTATTTCTTCTGATGATAAATCTTTACTAAATATATCGTCATCTCTAAAATGAGATGCAATTACATCAAATGCAAATGTATCCATTACAGAGGTTGGATCTCTATAATCTGCCATCCAAGGATATTTTCTTATTAATGCATCTATTGCTGTTGATTGTTGTTTAGTTAATGCACTTACCATTGTAGTTAATAGCATAATAATAAATATACTAAGTGTAATTATTCTATTAATTTTTTTCATATCTTCGCCTCCTTTTTATCCTAATCCTGTAACAAGGTCATATATTATTTGTAATATTGTTGTTATTGCAAATAGCATAACTGCTCCTATTATGTATGGTATCATAGTTTCTTTGTAGCTTGCTTTTTCTTGTGTTCCTGCAAACATATATTTAAATCCTATCACCATAAGTGATACTACTGCAATTACTACTCCTACATTTCTAATTGACGCAACTATTACTCTACCTATTTCTACTAATTTTGTACTTTGGGTATTGTCTGCTGGTTTGTAATGGTCTGGATCTGTTATTGGATTAGTAACTGTTGCATAACTTGCTGTTGATAAAATTAGTATAATTGCTAAAACTATGCTTAATATCTTTATTTTCATTATTACACCATCTTTCTATATGTTATATTAATTATAACTTATTTTTCAACATTTTTCAACTTGCATTATATTTAACTATAAAATGATATATTTTCGTAATATAATTGTAACTTTTCTGCTTTTTTGTATATAGTACAGTTTTGATATCTTAATATTTAGAAAATTTTGCTAAAGATGAATAGTTTAATGAAATAATCGATTTTTTGCTAAAAGATAAATAAAAAAGAAATTACTAGGCTTTTAGTAATTCCTTTTTTATTTATTAAAATATTTTAAGCTTTTCTTCTTTTGTATCTTTCTCAGAACTTTTATAAAATTCATCTATTAGTACGTCTAATTCTACGCTTATTTTATATATTATACTATAATCTTGTCCCGTTTCTATGCTTTTGTTTAGTTCATCTCTTTTTTTACAAATTCTGTCATTTAGCATATAACCACTCTCCTTTTTAGCTGTTTTATCTTTTGTATATATTTAAAATACCATATTTTTACATTATCGTCAATAATAAAACAGCATTTTTATAAGGTTTTGTGCGACTTTTTAGTACTTTTTACTTTTATTGTTTTTATTTTTTTTTGTTATTCGATTTTATTCGATTTTTATATGTCTTTTTTTAATGTTTCTATTTGCTCATTAAGTTCTCCATAATATCAAATAAAACATTTGCTCTTTGTTTGGTTAATGCCTTAATTCATCTTTATAGTCAAGCTATTTCAATCTTTGTAGTTTGTAATGCATTTATTTGTTTTAGCTTTAGTACATATCAATTTATCTTTCTATTTTGGCTGTAATTTATCAAAAAATAGTAACTACTTAATTTGGTAATTACTATTTTTTGATAAATTATTATTAACTTTTTTCTTCAAGTAACCAATCTAATACATTTATTTTCTTTATTCCGTCAAAATCTGCATCTAAGTCATCATCTAATGTTAATATATATTTAGGGTAATTATCATTTATTTTTTTTAATGGAGTTAATTCTCTATTTAATATTTGGTTATCTTCTTTTTCTTCTCCTCTAGTTGTCAAAGCTACTTGATAGTATACAGTATTGTCTGGTTTTTTGGCTACAAAATCAACCTCTAAATCATCATATTTCCCTATATATACTTTATAGCCTCTCCTTAATAATTCAAGATATACAACATTTTCTAGTATATGCCCCATATCTCTATTAGAACCTTGCCCTAACATGTAATATCTTAATCCTATGTCTACTGCATAATATTTTTCTTGAGTCTTTAAAAATTCTTTTCCTTTTATATCGTATCTATTAGCTTTAAATATTAAATAACTATCTATTAAACTATCTACATAGTTTGAAATTGTATTATATGAAGATTTTTTTTCTATGCCTTCTATATTATCACTTATACTTTTCATACTAGTTCTGTTTCCTATGTTATCATATAGGTATTTAGTAACTCTTTCTAAAACATTTTTATCTGTTATTCCTTTTCTTTGCATTACATCTTTAAATAAAACTGTATTATATATACCATCTAAAAACATATTTATATTTTCTGGATTTACTTTATATAACTCAACTGCTTGTGGAAATGAACTATACCTTAAATAGTTTCTAAATTTCCTTGATATGTCTGTTTTATCTTCAAATGCTAACATATATTCTTTAAATGATAATGGTAACATTTTTATTTCTATATACCTTCCTGTAAGTAATGTTGCAAGTTCTGATGATAGAAGATAAGCATTTGAGCCTGTTATATATAAGTCAACATATTTATTTATAAATAAGCTATCTACTATTTTCTCAAATTCAGGCACATTTTGGATTTCATCTAAAAATACATATGTTTTTTTTCCTTTTACTAATCTTGCTTTTATATATTCATACAATTTTTTTCTATCTTGTAATTCTTCATAATCAGCATTTTCAAAATTTATTGATATTATTTGTTTCTCTTCTATTTTATTTTCTTTTAAATAGTCTGCAAACATTTCGAGTAGTGTAGATTTTCCACATCTCCTAATTCCTGTTATAACTTTTATTATTTGTTGATCTTTGAAATTTTTTAATATTGATAAATATTTTTCTCTATTTATTCTTTTCATGGAATCTCCTCCTAACTATTATAATCATACTCTTTTTTTATATTATAGTCAAGTTTTTTCATAATTATGAAAAAACTTTTATTTTTTCATAATTTTTTCAAATTTATATTTCTTTCTGTTTGTACTAATAAAAATTATGTTACAATTCACAGACAATAGCAGTAAGTAGCGAAGACTAAGTAATATATTTTATTTTGTAATGAAGACCCGACAGCCCATTGAGGCGGGGGAATACCCGTGAGCTTGGAGGGCGAAATGAAAAAATAAAATATATTACTTAGCCGTAGCGGATTTTATTATATATGCTATGAACTGTAACAAAATTATACAACTATTTTAAAAATTAGTGCATATGATATTGAAAAAAGAGCAGTTTTTATCTACCCTTTTTAATTCTTATTAATATCTTACTTTCCTTCTACTATAGATACTACCATTTTGTCTTCACAAAATACTTCTTCTAAAATCTGCTCTGCAAATTCTTTTGTTACACTAGCATATTCTTCTAAATAGTCGAAACTGTTTATTCCTTTGAATTTGTCTGCTAAGAACATTCTTGCAATACTTCCTACATCGTTATATTCAGATACATAATCCCCATATATTTTTTTCTTTACTCTTGTAAAATCTTGCTCATTTAATCCACATTTTTTAAATTCTTCTATTGTATTTATTAACTCTTTTTTAACATTTTGTGGATTGTTTGCCTGTCCAGATATTAAAATATGTGCATATTGTTTGCTAAATTCATAGTCTAAGTCTGGTTGTGACATTATATCTCCTGCTTCATATAACTTTTTATATAGATTAGAGCTTTTTCCAAGTAACATGTATAGTATTATCTCTATTGCTATGTGTTTTTTTATTATTTGTTTTTCATCTACTATTTTGTCTTTAAATCCTATTACATAAATTGGATTGTTTACTTCCATTTTTACTATTTTTTCTTTTCCTACTATTTCCTCTGGCTCATGTGGATATATTCTTTTTATTTCTCCTTGTGTGTCTTTTTTGGTTATTCTATTTTTTATTTCTTGTAGTATTTCTTCTACTTCAAAATCTCCACATACTACTAATACCATGTTAGATAAATTGTAAAATGTATTGTATGATTTATATAGTATGTCTTTATCTATTTTTGATATTGTTTCTACAGTTCCTGCTATATCTATATTTATTGGATTTTCTTTATACATTAGTTTCATAGCATTCATATATACTTGCCAACTTGGTTGGTCATCATACATATTTATTTCTTGTGATATTATTCCTTTTTCTTTTTCTACATTTTGCTCTGTAAAATATGGATTTTGCACATAGTTCATAAGTTCGTCTAATGCTTCATAAAAATTGTCTGTGCCTTCAAATAGATATGCTGTGTGATCGTTTGTTGTGTATGCATTTGCATATACTCCTAATGCTGATAATACATCTAGGCTGTTTGTTCCATTTTCTTGTTCAAATAGTTTGTGTTCTAGAAAATGGGCTACTCCATCTGGGATGTTGGTTTCTTGTTTGTCATTTGGAGCTATGAATTTATTATCTATTGAACCAAAGTTTGTTCCCCATATTACATATTTTTTTAATATGTCTTTTTTAGGTATTATCATTACAGTTAAACCATTTTCTAGCTTTTCTGTATATAATTTTTCTTTTACCTTTAAATTTTCTATAACTTGCATTATTTTCTCCTTTCTTTAATTTCTTAAAAAGTATATTGTGTTAATGTTTATTTTATTGGCTAAATCTATTATTTGCTGTTTTGTTACATTTTCTATTTTTTGGATATATTCTTCTAATGATAGTGGTATATTTGATAATACTTGCCCAAAGTAATATGTTATTTCAGTGTCTTGCTCGTCTGGTATGAATTTTATTGTTGATATTATATTTGATTTTGAGTTTTGTATATCTTGTTCTGAAAAATCTCCATTTTTCATAGCTTCAATTTGTTCATTTATTATTTTTAATGCTTTTTCATAGTTTTCTATTTCAATTCCACATTTTATAAATATATTATTTTTGTATCTTAAATAACTTGAACTAGCTGCATATGCAAGACTTGCTTTTTCTCTTACATTTTGAAACATTTTTGATGTTGCATTCCCTCCTAATATTGCATTGTAGACTACTGCTATATATTTTGCTTCTTGACTATTGTCTAATACATCTAATCCTAATACTAGTTTTCCTTGTACAACATCTAAACTTTCAGTAATTGTTTGTGGTTCTTTTTCTTCTTTTTGCTCTGTTTTTTCATTATTTATTTGATATATTGGAGTTCTTGAATTTAATTTTTGTATGTTTTCATTTTCTTTTAGTATTTCTTCTGCTTTTTCTATTTGTTTTCCAGATACAAATATATCTATTTTTGCTTCTTTTATTAGTTTATTGTAGTATTCATATAGGTTGCTTTCATCTATATTTTCTAAATCTTCTACATATCCAAATCTATATAGACCGTATGGTTTGTCTTTATACATTTCTTCTATACATCTATCTTGTGCATATTTTGCTTTATTATCTATTTTTCCTTGTATTATATTTTTTAGATTTTCTTTTTCCGTTTCTATATATTCTTTTTTTAATTTATTATCCTGTGTTAATGGATTAAATGCTATTTCTACTATTGTGTTTATAGCATTTTTTAATATTTCTTCTTTTTGTGGTAAAAAGTCATCATTTATAGTTTCTAAATAAAATTTAATTACATGGTTATCTCCTGTTTTTTCTATACCACAATCAAAAGATGCACCATACATTTCTTCTAGCTTTTTGCTTATTTCTTCTTGTGTTTTAAGGTTCATAGTTCCTCTTCTTAAAACTGCTGGTATCATTGCATCTAATGTTATGGTTTTTCTTGAAAGTGGTGTTGTTATAAATATAGATATTAGATTTGTTTTAAATTTATTTGTTTCTATTTTGTGAAGGGTTATTCCTTGTTTTATATCACATATTTGATTTACCATTTTTGGCTCCTTGCATAAGTATTTAGGTTTTTAATAAAGGATTTACCTATAAACCTATTGTTACTATAAGTATAATTTCATATACTTATAGTAATTTAGATAGAGTGCCGCTTTTTTGCTCCTTGAAGTTTATTTTCGTGCTTGAAGACTATCGCATTTGTATTTCTAGTAATTAAATAAAATTTAATTTTATAAATATTATTTCACACATTTACAATATTATGCACAAAATTGCTTTGTGCATTATTATTTAATTGTCTTTTTCTAATAATTCTTTTACTATTTCATTTATTGTTTTTCCATCTGCTGATGTTCCCATTTTTTCTTTTGCTATTTTCATTACTTTGCCCATATCTTTAATTGTTGTTGCTCCTGTTTGTTTTATTATTTCTTTTAATATATTTGATATTTCTTCTTTTGATAATTGTTTTGGTAGGTATTGTGACAAAATTTGAATTTCTTCTTCTACTTGTGCTACAATATCTTGTCTACCTCCTTTTTTATAATCTTCTAAAGAATCTTTTCTTTTTTTAGATTCTTTAGCAATTATTTCTAATATTTGATTATCTTCTAATTTTACATTTTTATCTTTTTCTACTTGTAAAATTGCTGCTCTTACCATTTGAACTACATTTTTTCTAATTTCATTTTTTTCTTTCATCGAACTTTTTAAATCTTCTAATAATTTTTCTTTTAACATGTTTTTATCTCTCCTAACTTTTTTGGTTTACAATACCAAAAAGTTGAAAATTAAAGTGTATATATTCCTCTAATTTTCAACCCCTTATACTTTTTCTTAAAATTTTCTTTTACGTGCTGCCTCTGATTTTTTCTTTCTTTTTACACTTGGTTTTTCATAATGTTCTCTTTTTCTAACCTCTTGTAAAACTCCATTTCTGGCACATTGTCTTTTAAATCTTTTTAATGCATCTTCTATATTTCCATTATTAACTTTTACCTCTGACATTATTGTTCCCCTCCTTCCGATGTTTAACACAAGTATGTATTTTTTTAAGGGTCGGATGTGATTTATTAGTATGAATTATTTCCCTATTTCTTGTACGTTTATTATTATACTCTAGTACTACATGCATTGTCAATAGATTTAACGAACTTTTTTACATTGCTTATAGGACAATGTTCTAGTCTAAAAAAAGTAATATTGTAAAATAAACTTAGAAGAACTATCTATAAATACTCTTAAAATTCAAATTGTGGATTAATATTTTTATATAAAGGATAGAATTATGTTGCTTTACACTTTATATAGTGACTATTTTAAAGATTGCTACATAAAAGCAAGAAAGGGCAAATCCCATTATAAATTTGCCCTTTCTTGTTTGCTACTAACAAAGTTTTTGTGCTTTGCAATAGTCTTCGACAGATTTTTTGTCTGAACCTAGATTGCTAAGGCTACCATTTGTTATAATTGCTACAACCTTGTTACCTCGATCCCTTACTATGTAGCCGTTGTCAGTTTTGTAATGACTGTACTTGTTCATTTCTGTCCTCTCTTTCTATTGTACCTTTTTAGTTACAATATATATTATAATATATATTTTTGACTTTTGCAATACTTTACATAATTTTTTATTTTTTTGTTTTTTTTCACTTTTTTACTTGAAATATCTAAAAAATACAATTATAATATTATAGTAATTGCCCTATAGTTTGGCTGATAGAATAGCAGGCTATAATATTTACATAGAAATTTATAAATATTAGGTATTTCAAGTGCTAATGTAACTGGTTTCCCATGAAATTCCACTTAATATAAATTTCATACCAAAAGCATATTTTATATGTACCCGTAGTTTAGCTGGATAGAATGGCAGGCTACGAACTTGCAGATCGGGGGTTCGAATCCCTCCGGGTACACCATTGCTTAAATGGTAGTTCTCAAGCGAATCTTGAGAACTCTTTTCTTTTTTGGGACTTTTTCTTTAAAAGTATCGTTTTGCTTGTGTAGACTTACTTTTAGCATTTTTCGCTTTCCCTTGAAATTCCTCAAAATTTACTCTTTCAAATTCTTTTTTCTTTGAGTTCTTTGATACATGATATAATAAAAATCTGTAGTTTCAAATTCGACATGTCCCGTTAATTCTTGTAAAACTTCTTTATCTATACCTTTTTCACTCATTAAAGTTGCAAAAGAATGTCTAAATCCATAAATTGTCATGTGTTCTAATTTATGCTTTTTAATAAAATCTGTAATCTTCTTTGTTAATCTTTCTGGAACATAAGGTGTTCCAATAGTATTTAAAAATCATACTCGTTATTTTCCCATTCTTATCCATATTGAGATATCAGTATGAAATTTGCTTATTTTTATATGTTTTGTAAAGAAAGTGTGTTATAATGCAATTAGATTTTATAGTAGATAATCAAGATGACTGATGAACAATATATTGACATTGCAATAGATATATCTAAAAAAGCCAAATATCCCTATGGTGCTATTGTAGTAAAAGATGGAAAAATTGTTGGTAGAAGTGATGATAAAACTTTAATGGAAACAAGTATGTATTCTCATGCTGAGTTAGAAGCAATAGAAAGTGCATCAAAGAATAAAAATCTTTATGGAGATTTAAGAGGTGCAACATTATATGTGTCTTGTGAGCCTTGTATGATGTGTATGGGAGCAATACTATATGAAGAATTTTATTATTGTCCTGAAATGATTACTAATATAGATTAACTTACAAAATATGGAAATAACAAAAGAATTACATAGAGAAATGGCAGTAGAAGTTTTGAAGAATATGGAGTAATAGTGGAATATATAGATATATTTGCTGAAAATAATAATCTGATAGGAGAAATAACAGAAAAAAACAAAAGCTCACAAAGAAGAATATAAATAATTATTAAGGGGGAAATAATGAAATACATATATACAGAAAAAGATTTAGATTTAATTTCTTGGGAAAGAATTGACGGATTTATTGATAAAATTTATAAAGATGTTAATAAATACTTAAAAGAAAATCATTTGAAAATAAAATATATTAGCCCTATTATGCGTGGTGGTGGAGTTCCATCTGTGATGTTCTCACATTTGTTTGATATTATTGATATGTTACCAATTCAATTAAAACATAATAGCGAAACTAATAATATAGATAAGAAAATAGGGTTAGAATATATTGATAATCCTAACATTGATAATAATGAATGTATTTTACTTGTCGAGGGAAATCATGTTACAGGAAAAACTGCTAATATAGCAGTCGACTTAATAAGACAGAAATTTGGAAATGATGTAAAAATCATTTATGTTTCATTGACGAGAGATTATACATATAGAAATAGTGTTAATAATGTTTGTTATACTACTTGGGCAATGACTACTAATGAAATGAAAGAATTATCAGAAGATGCATGCAAAAAATTAAATATAAATTATAATTTAGTATCTGTATATCCATGGGAAAATGTCACAGAAGAATTAAAGGAATTAAACAATGAATAATAATAGGAGAAAATGTTATGGATAGAAAATATATAGAAAAATGGTTAGATGTCCTAAAAGAAGCTTGGCTAAATAAAAATTCTAATAAGGCTTCATCATTATTTACTAATACAAACTTTTATCAAGAAACGCCATTTTTAACACCTTATACTAAATATGAAGAAATTGTAAAAGAATGGGAAAATATTGATAATCAAGATATAAAAAAATTAGAATTTAAAATTCTAGCAATAGAAGATAGAACAGTAATTGTAAATTGGATATTTCAAAGAGATGTTACAGAGTTTGATGGTATATATGAGATAAAATTCAATGACAAGAATGAATGTATATATTTTAAAAGTTGGGAAATGGAAAATAAATTGTAAAAGGAGAAATATGAAAGTTTTAATTTTAAGTTTTAGTAACAATCAAGTAAACGAAGATAGTTATATTCCTAATAAAATTGGATTAACATTTTCTTGTGTTGAAGAATGTGAAAAAGAATCGAAAAGGCTAGGAAATGAAGTAGAGCATATTTGTATAAATAAAAAGAATATAAAAAAATGTCTAGCTTGTGGTAAAAGAGGATGGGGAATTTGTTTAGAAGGACATAAATGTATTCAAAAAGATGATTTTAATGAGATTTATGAACATATGGGTGATTTTGATGCCTACATATTCATTACTCCAGTTTATTTTTGGGAAATGAGCGAATCTGCAAAAACTTTCTTTGATAGACTAAAAAGATGTGATGCCTTTAATGATAATTCTGAAATTAAGGGAAAGAAAATTATTTGTATTTCTTGTGCTGGTGGAAGTGGAAATGGAACAGAAGAAACATTGAAATCTTTTGATATATTAGACCATTTCTTAAAAACAGAAATGGTTGGCAGAATACCAGTTACTAAATTTAATTTTGAAAGTCAAAAAGAAGAAATAGAAAAAGCAATAAGTTCTTTATAATATAGTAACTAAAAAATAGACAATCCTATATACTTGATAAATATAAGATTGTCTATAAGTTTTTTACTAAAATTTTGTATCTCTTGGTGGACAGTTATCATTTCCATAACTATCTTTATCACGAATTTGACCTTTTCTGTTATGAATAACTAATTCAGTTTTTTGGTTTTTGGCAATTTCTCTACCATAGTCTATATCCTCTTTTTGAGTATCAAAAAGTTTAGTAGCTTTCGTGTTTCCTGCACCAATTACTTGCCATAATGAACCTTTAGGTGTTACATGTTGTTCTTTGCTCATAATAAAAACTCCTTCCTATCCCAAAGAAGCAATTGACTTCTAGCAATAAATAGTGCTATAATATCATTAACAATAACTTTTGCGGAGTAAGTTGTTAATTAACATTCGAGTTGCATATAGCAATTGGGATGTTTTTTTATTGCTAAAATAATTATATTACTAAAAAAATATAATGTCAAGATAAAAATAAAAAAGTGTTCCAAAATATTGACAAATGTCCCATACTAACATATAATAATTACAGGTGATAATATGAAAAAGAAAAATGTTTTAAATTTAATAAAATATTATGCTGAAAATAACGATTCTAGTTTTAAAAATGAGGCTTATGAGATTGCAAAGGATTTTGACCAAAGTGGAGATTACCAATTAGCTGAATATATAATGGCATTATTATCTGATGTAAATACTTTTGTGCCTCAAAATTATGATTATAATTTTAATTTTTTTACAAAGGTGAACTCAAGTAATTCTTCTTTACCATTACCAATAGAACTAAAAAATGATATTGAAGGAATAGTTAATGCAATTGGCAAAGATATTGGTGTAAACAAATTTCTATTTGAGGGAGCTCCAGGGACAGGCAAAACTGAAACAGTAAAACATATTGCTAGAATTTTAGATCGAGAGCTTTATCAAGCAGAATTTGATGTTATTATAGATAGTAAATTAGGTCAAACATCAAAAAATATAAATTCTGTTTTTGATGAGATAAATGATTTACCACATCCAGAAAAAATTATTATATTATTTGATGAAATTGATGCTTTGGCATTAGATAGATTAAATAATAATGATTTAAGAGAAATGGGAAGAGCTACTTCTACATTATTGAAAGAATTAGATAAATTAAATGATAAAATAATTTTTATTGCTACTACTAATTTGTATCAGTCTTTTGATAAAGCAATTATTAGACGTTTTGATAAAATTATTAATTTTAATAGATATACTAATGAAGATTTAGTAGATGTAGCTGTTTCAATTTTAACTGAATATATAGACAAATTTCCTAGTGCTGCTAGAGATATAAAATTATTTAGAAAAATAATAGGCAATATAGATCCTATACCATATCCAGGAGATTTAAAAAATCTTATTCGTACTTCCTTGGCTTTTAGTGATGTAAATAAACCATATGATTATCTAAAAAGATTATATGAATCAGCTAACAAATTAAAAATAGATGAAAATTTAAAATTATTACAAAATCAGGCATTTACTATTAGAGAAATTGAAAATTTAACAGGTATTCCTAAAAGTACCATTTCAAGGGGGTTAAATAATGAATAATTTAATTCAATTAAAAGGTCAATTAACACCTAGAAAAAATCCTTCAAAAGGTGGTGGATCAAGTTTACCTGCTAATACAACAGTAAAAGTTATAGAATTAGAAAATATTAGAAATGATTTAATTAGTTTAGAGGATTATTGGAAAAATAAAAAACTCATTGATGGAACTTTAATTAATGTAAATTATAATAGAATAGTACCTAAAAGTAAAAGAATAAAAACTATATTATTTAAAAGTTCGAATGGTGAAAATATAGATTCAATAAGGGGGGCTAAATACGGAGGAACTAAAGATAACCTAACTCATATTATTACATACTATGTTCCCTTAGACAATATATCACATAATATAAAAAAATTAAAAGAGTGTATAGAAATTTTGAATACTAATTTTCAAGGAAAATTTGATAATGAAGATGAGAAAAAAATAAAAAATATAGATTTTTCAAAATATGATATTGCAAAAACTACTTTTATAGATGTAATATCTGATTGTTCAATAGTCAATAAGTTAGAAGTTCCAAAATATGAAAAAAATATTGAAGAATCACAAGCAATAACTTTATATGAAGTTAATAAAAACTCTAAAGAGATTTTATTAACATTAGGTATTAAATGGAAAGATTATAGTATTTTAGATGATAATACAGTTATACTATACAAAGATTCTTTATCATTACTACTAAAAGAAGCCCCTTACTTAATATCTATGACAGTAGAAGATCTTGCAGATGTTAAATTACCAGAGAACAATTCTTATGATAAATTGCTTGAAGATAAAATAATTTCAGAGAATATATCTAATTTTCCTAATTACACTAACGAACCAACTATTGGAGTTTTGGATACAGGTTTTGATAATAATGTTTATTTTAAAGACTGGGTAGATTATAATGAAAAATATATGGATGATCAAGTTGATATTACTGAAAAAGACAGAGAACATGGAACATCAATTGATGCTATAATTATAGATGGACCATCAATTAATCCCAATTACAATGATGGATGTGGAAGATTTAGAGTAAAACATTTTTGTATTGCACATAGTGGAAAAAATAGTACATTTTCAATTATGAGAAGGATAAAAGAAATAGTATCCAATAATTTAAATATAAAAGTTTGGAATCTTTCATTAGGATCTAATCTGGAAATTGATGATAATTTTATATCTCAAGAAGCAGCTTTATTAGATATGCTTGAATATGAATACGATATAATATTTGTAGTTGCAGGAACAAATCAAACAGAATTATTGCAAGATAAAATCGGCTCACCAGCAGATTCCATAAATTCTTTAGTCGTTAATTCAATAAAAAGAGATGGAACAAAAGCCTCTTATTCAAGAAGAGGCAAAGTGTTATCGTTCTTTACAAAACCAGATATTTGCTATTATGGTGGTGATAAAGGAGAAGAAATAAGAACTTGTATAGGTACTGGTGAAAAGAAAGTAATAGGGACATCAATAGCTGCTCCGTGGATTAGTAGAAAAATGGGGTATTTAATATATAAATTAGGATTGTCAAGACAGATTGCAAAAGCATTAATAATTGATTCAGCAACAGGATGGAATAAAATTGATAATGAAAAATCTGAATATTATGGATTTGGAAATGTACCTATTAAAATTGAAGATATTATAAATTCTCCCAAAGATGAAATAAAATTCTATATAGAAAGCACTTCTACAGATTATGATACATATACATATGAAATTCCTGTCCCAATTGATAATAATAAGTGCCCTTATATTGCTAAAGCTACATTATGCTATTTTCCTAAATGTACTAGAAACCAAGGAGTGGATTATACTAACACAGAATTAGATTTATATTTTGGAAGAGTTTTAAAAAACAAAAAGGGTAATATAACTATTAAAACAATAAATGATAATAAACAATCAGATGAGGATGGAAGAGTATTAGAAGGAGATGCTCGTAGAGAAAAAGGAAAATGGGACAATGTAAAACATATTGTAGAGGAATATAAAACAAATGCAAGACCTAAGAAAAATTACGAAAATACATCATGGGGGTTAAGTATAAAATCAAAAGACCGTTTAGGCAAAGGTGATGGAAAGGGTATAAAATTCGGTGTTGTTATAACCTTAAAAGAAATAAATGGTATTAATAGATATGATGAATTTATAAGGCAATGCAAATTTAAAGGTTGGCTTGTAAATAAAGTTGATGTTGAAAGTAGAATAGAATTATATAACATTGCAGAACAAGAAATTAAATTTGAATAGATATGATAATAGGGTGATTATGTGGATATAGAAAAAAGTGAAGAAGAAAAAAATATAGATGAAGTTTTAGGTATAATGAAAAATAGTTATAATCAATATTATGAAAGAAGTCAAGATATAGATAATAAAAGTGGCTTTTTAATAGCTTTTCATTCTGCAATTATAATTTTTGCATTAGATATTGAAAGCGTAAAAAACTTACTTGAATTACAATGTCAAAATATAGGACAAATATTAAGTGATATAATTTCCATATTATTAACTTGTATTATATTAATATTAGCAATAATTTCAATAAGTTTATTTATCTTAAGTCTTAAATCAAGAACTATAAAATATATTCCTGCAAATATCTGTGATGAAAAATATTATAAAAGTAAAAATATAGACTTAAAAAAAGAGTTGCTGAAAAGTTATAAAGAAATATCTCAAAACAACGAAAAAGTAATAGATAAAACACACACTATGTATAATATTGCTCTTATTATAACTCTAATAGAAATTATATTAATTGGAATAAATATATTTTTTGGAATTTTCCACTAGGAGGTGAACATATGAAAGAAGATAATCAAAATAATAATGAGGTTTCAACTTGTCCAAAAATTGAATTGGGAACTCATCAAAATAGCTATAATCCTAAAAATACTGAAACTAGAGATAATAAAAAATAGAATTATTATAAAAACGTAAATAGTAAAAAGTGAGTATATCATAGACAGTAAAATTTATGATATACTCTATTTTAATTTAATGACAGTTACACTATTTATTAACACATCTAATATCAAATTGATTGCATCAGAAAATCCATATTTTATAGAAATTTCCGTTTTCATAAGCTCCAATAATATTTATCCTGTCAATATAACTATCTAGGCTATTTCTAATACTTTCTAAATCTTCTTGTGTATGTGGCAACTTTTCTATTATACTAAATAACTTTTCATAACTATCAGTATCTTTAGTTAAAGTTGCAATTCTCTCTTTATCCTTTTCTGTTAGAGCATACAGACTTTCCTCTCTACATTCAAATAATGTGTTTAACACGGTTTCTTTTTTTGTTTTTTCCTCCAACATATTTACTACCTCCAATATTAATTTGATAGTAGTATAACGTGCTCTTTTTTATTTGTCAGCCCATTTTTATAAATTTGTTAAAAATTATATAATTTATTATTTACGATTGTTCTTAAATATGAAAAAGTATAAGTACGAGTGTAAAGAAGAATCTTATTTTATTGTAAAATTCTTGATAAATTGTGCAGAAAGTTTCTGCACAATCTAACTTATCGTATGTATTTCCATAAATATTTGTCTGTTCTTAGCAGTTTTGATTCATCTTTCGTTAAAAAAACATCATAAGGATAGCCTCGTTCTATGTATATTTCTGTCAGTTCCATTTTATATTCTTCAAGCAGTTCCAAATACTTATGTTTAAAACAGTTCTTGCATAACCACTCAATACCTTCCTTTGAAATTTTGGCTTTCCCTTTTTCATAATATTTATAAAGACCATTAGTAGCTTTGTTCATTTTGATAATACTATTTTTTATAGTCCCAGGAACTCTATTAAAATAATTGGGTAATTCATATACATACATATCATCATTCCAAAATTTTTTTATAGAAACCTTTAGTAATTCTTCATATTGTTCGATTCTTATATTAAAGAATTCTATATCTGCATCTACAATATTTTTTTCTGTTTGAAAATATACATGTATTAACCAATAAAAACCTTCAACTAAAATGTAATTTTTTCTATTAATTAATTTATTTTGTTTCCATCTGCAAGTTGGATGTTTTTTACTCATAAATTGAACTGCTCTTTGTAAATCTATGTATGTTATTTCTTTATTATTTTTGGTTTTTAAGTTTAGTAATTTTAATTTGTTTAAAGCACTATCATAAGTCATAAAAATTTTTTCAAGCTCTTTTACTGTATCAGTAACCATTATTACCTCCTTCATATATAGCTTTTAATGTTTGCAAAGCTCAACATTAAAAATTAAAGCAAAATTTATTTTGCTCGAATGTTAAGGCATTTTTTTACGCTTTAACATTCGCCAGCATGGTGCTTTGGCACATGTTTTGCTGTTTAGGGAAAAATCCCTAAAACCCTTTTAGCCCGCTGGGAGAAAATTTTTTGATTAATATTTTATAAAAATGATTAAATTTTTGAATATATTTTTTCTAAAAAAGTATTCTTTTTCACTAATTTTTTGTTACCATTTTTATGAAATTTTTTTCTCGTGTGTGTGTTATTATTTATTATTTTTCTTTATTATTATTTGTGTAAAAAATTTTAACATACTGTACTGCATAATTTAAACATCTAGTTGTTCATATTATCGACTACTGAATTTTTCAATACTTTCAGCAGGTTTATTTCATTAATTTTATAATAAGTTTTTGGTGGAATATCTATATGCTTTACTTCTAAAATGTTAGCATTTTCTAATAAAGAACTTGCTGTTCTTTGCTTATATGGTGTTAATTTTGTGCTACTTTCTATACTATTTTTAGTTGCAAAAAAGAAACCATTTTTTAATTGATTTCTTTTCTTAAAATAATTATATCGACCATATAATTCTCCTAATAAAATAGCAGAATTAACTCCAAATTTATTTATTAAATCTCTATTTGCAATAATAAAATTAGATTGTATTATAAATCTATTTTCCATAGTATATAGCACTCCTTTTTCTAAAATTATATTTTGATTTTTCCCCCGAGTTGTAAAAATATTTCCCCTTATCTTTTTAATAAAATATTGATATTAAGTTTTTCCCCTGAAAGTGAAAATGTTTTCCCCTTATTTCCCATTAAGTGTGGATTTTTAATAAACTATTTTTCATTTTCTTAAACTTATTTAAACTATATTAAATTTTTAAGAAATTCTTATATTCTAGTAATATCAATACTTATAAAATATAATCTTAGAAAATTAAGTGTTTCAAAAGTTATTAAAATTGGATTAGCTGTTCAACTACGAACTTGCAGATCGGAAGTTCGAATCCCTCCAGGCATACCCAAAAAACGAAATCACATTATATATTTAGATTTCGTTTTTATATGTTAATAGTCAAAATTTTTAATGTTGTTTAAACTTATTCTAGGATTGTACTATATTATATATATTAAATATAAAAGTATTTAATAAGTAAATAGCTTTACTTTTTTAATTCACAATTTACAAAAATGTGTAAAAATTTTGTTAAATATATTGCAAATCTGTTTTTTTTATGCTATATTATATTAAGTGTTTATAAGTATATCGAGGTGTAGCGCAGTTGGTAGCGCGCGTGGTTTGGGACCATGAGGTCGC
>CAOKHI010000014.1 GCA_948468275.1 uncultured Clostridium sp.
TTTATGACTTTTTATACTTACTCCTTCAATGGTTTTGAACTAACGAAAAAATTCGAGGAACATTTTTTGCTATTCATTTTCTATTTTATTACTTACCAGAACAACACCAACTATTGATAAAACTATAATTAAAAACATTCTATTCAAATTATATAAATTTTGAGTAATTCCAACTAATATTAGTAGTGCAATATATCCTAACATTCTTCCTATATTTAAAAATAACTCTCGATAAATAAAGTATTCTGTATTATATTTTGTTTTAAATGGTTCTTTATTAGAATAATCAAATAAATTTACTTCTGTTATTTTTAATATAATGTTCATAAATACATAATAAACTATATTGTATATAACTATAGTAGTTATATTTATCTTACACAACACCAATATGAAACTTATTATTGAGAATATTAAAGATATTCTAAGCGTTTTATTTTGGTTATCTTTATTATAATATTTGCCAAATAAATACATAGCAATAATTGTAAAAATTGAAAACAATGATGTCCAACCACCTAATTCAAAATCATTATTTGTTTGGTAAATTATCAATAAAGATACAACTAAACTCATAACTCCATATCTATTAATTCCTTTTAGAAATTCAATTACATATAATTTTTTTAAGGTCTTATCTCCTCTATAAATTTTATTAAATTCTTTTAAATTTACCTTTGATTTTTGTACATTCTTATTTTTTATATAAAAACTAAATATTAATTTTAATATAGAAAGTACTAATATTAATATAGCTACAATTTGATATGATTGAATAGTTATATATGCTCCTAATAATATTGGAACAATAAAACTTATAATTTCTGTTGCAACTGATGCATAACCAATATATTTACTTCTTTCATTGTTAGAAATATTTTCTGACTCAATCATATTAAATGGAAAACCTGTAGTAGCTGTAGATATTCCGTACATTATTCCGATAACATAAACATAGTTAATAATTTTTTCTCCTAAAAGTATAATCATAAGAATATATGCAGATTTTATAAAAATCCCAAATCTATATAATCTTACTTTATCTTTTGTTTTAATAATATTTGCAACTAAAAAAGCTCCAATTGTCGCAACAAACCAGCCTATTATATTGTATATTGATAAATATAAAATGTTTTGGCTAGATATTTTATAAAAATATGCAGCTAAAAAGATATCTAAAAATATACTTATAATTTTTCCTATTGATTGATCTAATATTAAAATTTTTGATATGAAAGATATCTTTTTATTGTTATTTTCCTCATTATATTTTGCATTTTTGTCTATGCCTATTCTCACTTTTTATACTCCTTATATACATTTTAGTAAAAGTATATTATCATAAAAAATGCTTATTTTCAACAAATTTCTCCATAAATTCACGAAAGATAAAATAAAAACACGATAACAAAACATCTTGCTCCTGTAAATATTCTTATATTTAATTATAATTTTCCTATATGGAAGTTAATAAGCTTCACAGGTGTGGATTTAAATTTGCAATTTCCTGCTGGGTGGGAAAATGCAAAAAGTATAAAATATTCTCAAGGTTTTACTAAGCCTGCTCCTCGTGATTTTGTTGGTTATGGTTCATTAACTCAGCCAGAAGCTCTTGCTGTTTATAATTTTACACTTTCTCATGATTTTAGATTAACAATTTCTTATCATACACAAGGTCAAGAAATTTATTGGAACTATCAAAATATTAATCCTACAAATGGCTATGAAATTGGAAACAAATTAGCTAGTGCTAGTGGTTACTTATTAGCTGATGTCCCTTATAACTCAAGTTTTGCAGGTTATAAAGATTGGTTTATACAAAGTTATAATAAACCTGGTTTTACTATTGAAGCGGGTATAGGTGAAAATCCTCTTCCTATTGGTCAGTTTAATGAGATTTATAAAGATATTTTAAGTATTATGACTTTGGGAATTGTGTTATCATAGTTCATTTTATATTCTAATTCATTTTTTAACTAAAAGACCTAATATATTTTTAGATATTAGATCTTTTTTATTCTTTATACTAAATTTAAATTATCTTTTTGGATTAATCAATTATATAGAATTATTAATCTATTTAATTGATTAATCCCTTTCTTTTATACAATATTCTCCATTTTTATATTCAAATAAATCTCCTTGTTTTGCTGTTTCATATAAGTCTTTGGGGAATTTTATTTCCTCAATCCCTTCTATTCCACCACCAGAAATATTATTTAAATCATATAGCCATATTCTTCCTAAATATTTTTCACCTACTTCATAAATATGTCCTTCAATTCTTTTGCTGTTTAAATATTTGTTTTGTTCTTCTATCTTTTCTTTAATCATATTGTTTATTTCGTTTGCAACATTTTTTGTTGCTTCTTCATCTAATATAAATTTTTCTTCTTGTTTTCTTAAAACACTTCCTAAATTGCTACCAATTGGTAATTCTTGTATAGTTTTTGTAACTATTTTATTGCCTTTATTAGGGCTAAAGGTACATAAATTATAGGCATTTGCTTTATTTGTTGCTTTATCATATATATAGAACATATCTCCAGATTCTATTGTATTTTGGGCGTAGTTTTGTAATATATTAGATCTTTGGATTAGCATTTCATCTCTAAACTTTTTTATTATTTTCTCATCATAAAGTGTTAAATCATCTAAAAGTAAATTGTTCCATTTATTATCAATATCAAATGCTTTAGATGTGTTCTCTATATTATTTGTTATATAATCTGATAGTTCATTTATAAAGCTTTGCACAAATTTATTCTCCTTTAAATTGTTAAAAATACCATTTACTAGGTCTAAATTCAATAAACATCACTCCTTTTTTTATTATTTGTAATTGGAAATCTACAATTGATAAATAGTAGTTAGAACTAAACTAAAAGTGATTATATATTTTTTTACATAAAATTACAATAGATTTTTAGCAAATTTCTATAAATGGATTAAGTTTAAGTTACAGTTCACAGCATATATAATAAAATCCGCTACGGCTAAGTAATATATTTTATTTTTTCATTTCGCCCTCCAAGCTCACGGGTATTCCCCCGCCTCAATGGGCTGTCGGGTCTTCATTACAAAATAAAATATATTACTTAGTCTTCGCTACTTACTGCTATTGTCTGTGAATAGCAACAAGTTTAAAAGTAAATTCCAGATTTGTTTTAAAACTGGAATTTACTTTTGTAATTAAGCAATTTCTATAAATTGGCAACTAATAATGTTTTTTACTCTTCTTGGCTTTCGCCTGTTTTGTAATCAATAATTATTCCTGGTTGTACATTATAACAATAAACATTAAAATTAATTCCTTGTCCATTATCCTCAACAGACCATGCTTCCATTTGAACTCCACTTGCTAATAAATTATTCCCTTCATATATAGGTGTTACTCTATATAAAACATGATTTGTTTCATTTTTATCAATATATTCAGCTACTTGATTTTCAAAAGATAACATTCCTTCTGTATTTAAATATCTTGTTCCTGTTATTAAATTCTGTTTATTGTCATTTTCTCCTGCAAGTTGCCATCCAATTAGGTGGCAACGATTATATAAATATTTGTCTTTAATCAAGTTATCATATCTTTTTTGTACCCAACCAGAAAGATCTTTTATATTTCCTATTTCTCCCCTTTTTTCAGTTGGCATTATCTCTTTGCAAACATTGGCAAAAGCTACTCCACTTCTTCCTAATTCGTCCCACTCACTATAATTTTCAAATGGTTTGGTTGTATAATCATCTTCAGTAAAATATGGAATATTATTATTTATCTCTACATATGGACTTGATGAGTATTTAGGAATACTAGATAGGTCAAATATTATATTGTCTTTTAATATTTCATTTTCTGTATTTTGATTTAAATATCCTAAAACTATAATACTAATTATTACTAAAACACTTGCTATTATCTTGCAAACATTCTGCTTGCTATTTGTACCTCTTTTACTCATAAATTATACCTCTTATTATTTTTTCTTAATCTAGTTAAAAAAATTTTACTTCTATGTCTTAAAATTTTCTTATATTAAATATTGTTTAATTAATTCTTTTATTTTTAAAGTATCTATTGCTCCATTTTCTTCATCATAAGTTACAATTAGATTTTTGCCCTCTATGATACCATTTTCTTCATATAACTTTTTCTTTTCTTCCCAACGCATTTTGTAATTTAAATCTGTCATCATTCCACAATGTTCCCAATACCATGTATCACCTAAGTCAGTTTTTATTGTAAAATCTGGTAGCTTAACACTTCCATCATTCAATGTTAGCTCTTTTTCGTAATAATATTCAATATCTCCTTCTCTTTCATAGTCATATAACATATTAGCAATTATTACTTCTGATTTTGACCTAACTAATTCTCCTTTAAGTGTTGTGTGAATTTTATATTCATCATAATATTTATTATTATACACAATAACACTTGGATTCTTCTCTTGTAATGTATAAAATAAATCTGTTAATCTTTGTGCTATGTTTGAATTATCATCAGTAGAATAATACAATAATTTATATGGTTCATCATTATATAAAATTATAATTTTTTGGGTTTGTCTTGTCAAAGCAGTATATAACATTTCTCTAGATATCATTTTGCTTTCATTATCTAAAACTAATATAACTTTTTTAAACTGACTACCTTGAGATTTATGTACAGTTAAGGCATAAGCTA
The DNA here is from genome assembly GCA_948468275.1 of uncultured Clostridium sp. Taxonomy (GTDB): domain Bacteria; phylum Bacillota; class Clostridia; order TANB77; family CAG-508; genus RGIG8482. The sequence goes on from CAOKHI010000014.1 coordinate 4,688, forward strand.
ATTCTAAAGTTTCATTTTCATCATTAAATTCTGAAGGACTATATGAATAATCTATACCTAATTGAGATGAAAATTCAACATGTAAATTTTCTGTAAAATCATTTCCATTATTTTTTCCAAAATGTATTCCTGCAATTCCTATTTCTCCATTTGCAACATATGATTTTTCTTTTTTGCGAGTATTATAATTATATCCATACATTTTTTTATTTGTTACATTAATTACTTTATCGCCATAAACTATTTTTTCAGCACCTAAACTTTTACATATTACCTTATATTTTCCATATCTTTTTGATAATTCGATAAAATCCGATTTGTATTTTTCATGTATTAACTTATTAATACTAATAATCCCATGTGGCATATTTCTTACAGGAGCTAATATTTGCCAGTTTTCTACATTTTCAGCACAACCTAAATTAAAATAAGCATATCCATTACTAATTACAGCTCCCAAAGATGCATTAAATCCACTAATATCATTAACATCTTTTAACCCTAATTCTTTAGATAATATTTGTAGTAATTTATTTTCTAAATCTTCTTTATTTTCCCATTTTTCAAATTTTATTCTTTCTTGTTTATCTTCAATTATTCTTGATATTATATCATCTTGCATTTTTCCATTATTTATAAATATATTTGCAAAGTCAACATCAAGCATATCTGCTTCACCTTTTTGTCTTCTATTTATAACTAATTTTTTATAATTATTAGGATATTTTTCTTCTAGTAAATTAACTAAATCTACAAATGGTTTTCCTGCTCCTATTGGTGGTAATTGGTTTGAATCTCCTACAAAAATTATCCTTTTAGCTGTTTTAATTGCTTGTATTAATGCTCCAAACATTTCTTCTGTTAACATAGATGCTTCATCTATAATTACTGTGCTAGGAACATTAGCTGCTTTATCTGTTAAAAAATATCTCATGTTTTCGAAACTAAATCTATCGCTTTTTGCTAAAAACTGTGCAATATTGTAAACTTCAAAATTAGAAGCATTTTTTCCCATACTTTCTTTTAATCTTACTGCTGCTTTGCCTGTTGGTGCTAGCAATAATACTCCATTATCTCTAATTTCTGGTGCATCGCAAAAAATTGATAATACAGTGGTTTTGCCTGTGCCTGCTCCTCCTGTAAGTGCAAATATACGTGATTTTGACATTTTATTTAGTGCATCTATTTTTTCTTTTCTTGCACTTGATTCAAGTAATTTACTTTTTGGTGTATTTTCCTTAATTTCTCCAAAATGGATATTAACAATTTTTTCCCAATCATTACTGAAACTAAGAGTTTCAGCATTTAGTTTTTTATTTATATTTTTTTCTATTATTTTTTCAAATTCTTGAAGTCTTATCAATTTATAATAATCTTCATTATTTTTTAATTTATTAACAACAATTTCTTCTGAGAAAAAATCATTATATGATAATATGTTATTTTTTGTGAATTTAGTTTCTAAATTTATAATTAAATTTGTATCTTGATTATAATCATTGAATAATTGTAATACTTTTTCAATTGGCAGAATTGTATTTCCATTTAATGCTTCATTTTCTAGTAAAGATATTAGTAATGCTCTAATTCTCCTTTTATCATTTTCTCCAACCATAGCACTTGGATTTGGAATGACAAAGTCTTTTTTTAAAGACGGAATTAAATACATTGCAAAATCTACTTTTTTTATAGAAACACATATATCTTTAATTAATCTTGTTTTTTCATATAACAAATATGGATTGTTTATTATTGCCTTATTAGAAAAATCTCCTATAATTGAATATTCCTTATTGTTTCTTTTTTCTTCATTAAAAATTATATCTGCTTGTTTTATAGTTAATGAAAATCTTGATAAAAGTTTGAACAAGTCTTTTTGTTCTTCTGTTAAAATTTTATTCCATGTATTTTGGTCTTTTTCTTCAATATTCTTAGAAAAATTAGAGTCTAAATATTGTTTAGGATTACTCATTACTTTTTCAAAATAATCCCATAAATTTTCATTATTTAATTTTGCATTTTTTATTATTTCTTCTCCTAGTGGTAGTGCTCCTCTATTTATGCCTAATGCACAAAGCATAGAACAAAAACCAGGATACTCACCTCTTTGTGCTAAAACAATTTGTAATTTCTTTTGAAGCCAGTTAATTACATGATCATAATTTTTATTTAAAATTTTTGAAATTGTTTTATAAGTTTTTATACAATTTAAAAGTACTTCAATTGTAGTATCATAAGATACATGTTCTGCTGCATATGAAAATTCATTAAAAGATTCAATAGGTGCAAAAACAACTATTGAGTTAAAATCAAAATTTTTATTATTTTTTGTTTTTTCATATATTTCTTGATATGGAATAATAAAGCCATTATTATTTTCTTCTCTAATAGAATGACTTACCATTGTTTCCCAAGTTAATGAATTAAGTTCTGGATGGCTTTTGCTTTTATATTCTTTAACATCTGCTAAATTTAAAATATCTCCTATACCAATAATTACTCGTCTTGGCTCATCTGTATATGGTATTTGCTTTGCATAAATTATACATAAGGATTCATTTGGAATAACATTTCTATAAAAAGCTTTAAATATTTTTTCTTGATTACGTTTTGTTTGTATCCATGATGTTTTTATATTGGGTTCTATATTTTCATCATAATCAATATCATAATACTTTGCTTTTTCTTCAATATTGCCCCTCATTGTCCAAAAATATGGTCTACTTGGTAAAGAATAAGCAGGGTAAACTACTCTTACAGATTCAAAGTCTTTATATTTATCATATTTTTGTCTTTGATATGAATATTTAGCATCAAAATATCTTTGCTTATATGGATGTTCAGAAATTTTTATTATTTCATTATCTGCCATAAATGCTGCACCTTCATTTATACAAGGAATATCTGTATGATCTTTCAAACATTGTTTACATATTTTATTTTCTTCCTCATCATTTTTATATTCATATATATTCTTCAATTTTAAGCATGAAATATTTTCACTTGGTTTTTTACAAATTGTTCCATTCCAACCATTATCATGCCATGGAACTCTTATTGATATGTGTTGTGGCATTTATTTTCTCCATTTCTATATTCTTTTATTTATAATTTTTATAATAAAATTAATTACTACCAATTAGCATTTCCTCTTATACATATGCTATGCTTGTCCTTAACCCATTTAAATCGTAATCTTAAGTTATAATCAATAATTTCTGGTCTTCCAGAACTAGCTTTAAGTAGTTCTATGAATTCTCTAAAATCCATTATATTAAATATAGCACCTGTTTTATCAATAGCATCAAATAACAAATCTTCAACCTCACTCCAATCACCTTCATATATAAACTCTGTAATAAGTATAATACAGTGTGTTTGTTTTAATGGATTAATATTAATTTTTTCATTATTACTTGAATATATTTCAGTTTCATTAATAATGGCTTTTGTTGCACCTGTCATCTGTTTAATAGCTTCTTTTACTTTCTTTTGAGTTTTTAAAATTCGTCTTATTTTACCACTATATGAATTTGACTCTATAATTGAAATTTCTTTTGCTTCTATTAAGAAATTAGCATATTCGCAAAATGCAAATATATCTGTTAGCTCTTTTTCGTTTTCACCTTTTTTAAATTTAGGATTTTTATATAATGTTGAAGGAAATACAGAAATTAATGCTGAGGCTATTTCTTCTTCAAAAGCTCCTCCTTCATCTTTATCTTCAACACTATATTTAAAAACACTATTGTTACTATAAGAATATAAGTCTATTTTATTCCAATCTTCTATTGTTGTTTCTAATTCTATATATGGTATTGTTTTTGCATAAGGAAATTCACGTTTATATGAACTTTCTACTGAAACACAAAAACAATCATGTGCATAATCTACTTCATTTGTATGTGTTCCAACATATAATGACTCTTCTGTTTGCATCCATTTTAAAATATTTAATGCTTTTTGCTTTGAAATTGCAACTTTTGACCATGCTACCAATTTATTCATTTCATTTATTAAAGATATATCAAATATGCCTTTTTGAAGAGCATAAATTAATGCTCTATGCTCTTCTGATTTAAATTGAACTTTAGAAATAAACATCGTGGCATCTGGAATGTCCATTATTCTAGTACCTATACATAAATAATTATCTTTTTTTCCAAAAACTAACTTTAATGAACATCCTGCCACTAATGCTTTAATACATGGTGTAATTGTTTTTATAACTAATGTCGTTTGTTTTAATCCTATGGTTTCTTTATACCAAAGAGAACTTTCTTCTGAATTTATCTCTTTATAAAATTGATCTTCTAATATATCTGTTTGATTATTTATCTTTTCTTCCATATGTAGTATATCCTTTCTACTTATTTGAATTTCCTTTATAAACTCTATCTTCATCTACTTTTAGGTTTTTAAATTGTTTAATCAATAAAATTAAGGATTACTCTATTTACTTTTTCCACCACGATAATTTAATACTACTTTTTATAAAAAATTATTAATTTTTATGTTATTTTGAATAATTTCTAATCTCTTCTAAAATCTTATCTATAAATTCATCCACACCAATTTGTCCTATGTCACCTTCTTGTCTTGAGCGAACTCCTACTGATTTTTCTTGTAGTTCTTTATCTCCTACTATTAGCATATATGGAATCTTTTGTAATTGTGCTTCACGAATTTTATAACCTGTTTTTTCATTTCTATCATCTATTTCTACTCTTATTCTTTGTTTAGCTAATTCTGCTTTTACATAATTTGCATATTCCAAATGTGCATCTGTAATTGGTAAGATTTTTACTTGTACAGGTGCAAGCCATGTTGGAAATGCTCCTGCAAAATGTTCTATTAAAATTCCTATAAATCTTTCAATACTTCCAAATATAACCCTATGAAGCATTACTGGTCTATGCTTTTCTCCGTCTTCTCCTATATATGACAAATCAAATCTTTCTGGCATTTGAAAATCTAATTGTATTGTTCCACATTGCCACTCACGACCTAAACAATCTTTTATATGAAAATCTATTTTTGGACCATAGAATGCTCCATCTCCTTCATTTATTTTATATTCAATTTTTTCAGTTTCTAATGCTTTTTTCAATGCTCCTTCTGCCATAGACCAAACTTCATCTGACCCCATTGAATCTTCTGGTCTTGTTGATAATTCTACTGTATATGTAAATCCAAACATACTATATACTTCATTTATTAAGTGTATTAAATTTACAATTTCAGATTCTATTTGCTCTTGTAAACAAAATATATGTGCATCATCTTGTGTAAAGCATCTTACTCTAAACAGTCCATTTAATTCTCCTGATTTTTCATGTCTATGTACTAGTCCTAGTTCTCCCATTCTTAATGGTAAGTCTTTATATGAATGCATTTTGCTTTTATAAACTAACATTCCTCCTGGACAATTCATCGGTTTTAAAGCAAAATCTGTTTCATCTATATTGGTTGTATACATATTTTCTTTATAATGATCCCAATGTCCAGATCTATGCCATAATTCTTCATTTAGCATAATTGGTGTTTTTATTTCTTTATATCCATTTTCAACATGTTTCTTTCTCCAAAAATCTTCTAAAGTATTTCTTAAAACCATACCTTTTGGTAAGAAAAATGGAAATCCTGGCCCTTCTGGTGCTATCATAAATAATTCTAATTCTTTACCTAATTTTTTATGATCTCTTTTTTTAGCTTCTTCTATCATTTGTAAATATTCATCTAATTGACTGGCTTTTGGAAAAGATATACCATATATTCTTTGCATAGTATCATTTTCTTGGTTTCCTTTCCAATATGCTGCTGATGTAGATAATATCTTTATAGCTTTTATTTTTCCTGTACTCATTAAGTGTGGTCCTGCACAAAGGTCTGTATATTCTCCTTGTTTATAAAATGATATTTCTTCATTTTCTGGTAATTCTTCTATTAATTCTATTTTATAATCTTCATTTTGTTCTTTTTCAAATTGTATTGCTTCGTTTCTAGGTAAACTATATCTTTGTATTAATTCATCTTCTTTAATGATTTTTTTCATTTCTTCTTCTATTTTATTTAAATCTTCTTGTGAAAATGGTTCTTCTACTTTGAAGTCATAATAAAATCCATTTTCAATAGCAGGTCCTATTCCTAATTTTGTATTTGGAAATAGTCTTTTTACTGCTTGAGCCATTATATGTGTTGTAGTATGCCAATATGCTTTTTTTCCAAGTTCATTATCAAATGTTAAAATATTAACTTGTGAATCTTTTTCTAAAACATATCTTAGATCTACTAATTCCCCATCTACTTCTGCTGATGTAGCAACACGTGCTAGTCCTTCACTAATTTGTTTTGCAAGTTCTAAAACAGAAATTCCACTTTCTACTTCTTTTATAGAACCATCCTTTAATGTAATTTTAATCATAAATTTTCCTCCTTTAATTTTTTATACAAATAAAAGTCATACCCCTATAAGCCTTTATTTGCTTATAGGGGTATGACTTTTTATCACACGGTTCCACCCTAATTTTAACTTAATTTAGATTATAACGTAATCAACGTCTAGTTTTTCTAGAAACATAATGAGCTAGTTTTTCAAATATATTGCTTATAACCTACTTCCAGCCAATGATAGGTTAATCTCTATTTTGTAACATATATTTTACTTTTTCTCATCTTGTTTTTTTATATTACATAATTTATTGTAGTTCTTTTTTATCATCTTGTCAAGATGTTTTTTTAATTTTTGTTTCTACTGCCTATATAATGTTACAGTTCACAGCATATATAATAAAATCCGCTACGGCTAAGTAATATATTTTATTTTTTCATTTCGCCCTCCAAGCTCACGGGTATTCCCCCGCCTCAATGGGCTGTCGGGTCTTCATTACAAAATAAAATATATTACTTAGTCTTCGCTACTTACTGCTATTGTCTGTGAATTGTAACTATATAATCAGACCGTATCTTTTCATAAACATCTTTTAGAACTGTACTTGCTCTCTTTCTTGCTTTTTGGGCTCCTTGTTTATATATTTCTTGTAATTTTTCTGGATTTTGTAGTAATTCATTATATTTTTCTTGTATTGGTTCTAATCTTGTAATAACAGCTTGTGCCACTGCTGTTTTAAAATCCCCATATCCTTTGTTTTCAAATTCTTTTTCTATTTCTTCCATTGTTTTATTTTCTATAATTCCATATATTCCCATTAAATTGCTTACACCTGGTTTATTTTGCTTATCATATCTTACACAATTTTCTGAATCTGTTACTGCTTTTTTGAATTTCTTTGTTATCTCTTCTGGTGTATCAGTTAATAGTATTTTATCCATTGGATCTTGTGCACTTTTGCTCATTTTAGCTGTTGGATTTTGTAATCCCATTATTCGTGCTCCTACTTTTCCTATGTATGCTTGTGGTATTGCAAATGTGTTCCCATATAATGAATTAAATCTTTGTGCTATATCTCGTGTAATTTCTAAATGCTGTTTTTGGTCTTCTCCTACTGGAACTAAATCTGCATTGTATACTAATATATCTGCTGCCATTAATACAGGATATGTAAATAATCCACTATTTATATTATCTGCATGTTTTGATGCTTTGTCTTTAAACTGTGTCATACGATTAAGTTCTCCTATATATGTATAACAGTTTAATATCCATGATAATTGTGTGTGCTCTGGTATGTGTGATTGAATAAATATTGTATTTTTTTGTGGATCTAATCCTGCTGCTATATATAGAGCTAATAATCTTAATGTATTGTTTCGTAATTCTTCTGGATTTGTTCTTATTGTTAATGTATGTAAATCTGCAATCATATAATAACACTCATATTTATCTTGCATTTCTACCCAATTATTTAATGCACCTAAATAATTTCCTAATGTCAAGCTTCCTGTTGCTTGTACTCCACTTAATATAACTTTTTTTTCCATATAAAAATCCTCTCCTTTTTATTAAGTTATCCAAATAAACTCATTTGATTACTTTGTGTCATTCCTTGCAAACACCCTGCATTTGTTAACATTTCTATTACAGATTTACCAGCTTTTGAACGAATTCTTAAATCATCAATAGACATGAATTTTCCATCTTTTCTTGCATCTACTATACTTTGTGCTGCAACTTCTCCTAATCCTGGTATACTGCTTAGTGGTGGACGTATTCCTTCTGATTCCATTATGAAATTTTTAGAATGTGATGCATATAAATCTATTGGAAGAAACCCTAATCCTCTTTCATACATTTCTAAAACTATTTCTAAGTCATCATACATATCCTTTTCTTTGGCTGTTGCTTGATTTCCTAATAACTCTATTTCTTTCATTTTATTCTTTACTTTTTCTTTTCCATGACACATAATATCACTATCAAATGCTTTTGCCCTTATTGAAAAATATGCTGTATAATATGCCTTTGGTACATGAACCTTAAACCATGCAATTCTAACTGCCATTGTAACATATGCTGCTGCATGCGCTTTAGGAAACATATACTTTATCTTTTTACATGATGCAATATACCAATCTGGCACTCCATTTTCCCTCATAAGTTGCTCTTGTTCTTCTGATAATCCTTTTCCTTTACGTACAGATTCCATTATTTTAAAAGATGGTTTTGGTGGTAATCCTTTTTTTATTAAATATATCATAATATCATCTCTTGTACATATAGCTTCATCTAGTTTTATTGTTCCTTCTTGTATTAAAGTCTGTGCATTGTTAAGCCATACATCAGTTCCATGCGATAATCCAGATATTCTTAATAATTCTTCAAAAGTAGTAGGTTTTGTATCAAGTAACATCCCTCTTACAAACTTTGTTCCAAATTCTGGTATTCCAAATGATCCTACTTCTGAATGAATTTGTTCTGGAGTTACACCTAAAGCTTTTGTAGAAGAAAATAAAGACATAGTTTCTTTATCATCTAATGGAATCTTTTGTGGATTTACTCCTGTTATATCTTGTAGCATTCTAATTACTGTAGGATCGTCATGCCCTAATATATCAAGTTTTAATAAGTTTTTATCTATTGAATGGTAATCAAAATGTGTTGTTACTATGTCTGATGTAGCATCATCTGCAGGATGTTGTACTGGGCAAAACTCATATATTTCTCTTCCTTTTGGAACTACTATAATCCCTCCTGGATGTTGTCCTGTCGTTCTCTTAATTCCTGTACATCCCTTTGCTATTCTTACTGCTTCTGCATTGTTTATTGGTATTCCATGTTCTTCATAATATTTTTTTACATATCCAAAAGCTGTTTTATCTGCTACTGTACCTATAGTTCCTGCTTTAAATGTTGTTCCTTTTCCAAATATTACTTCTGTATATCTATGTGCTTTTGCTTGGTAATCTCCTGAAAAGTTTAAGTCTATATCTGGTTCTTTATCTCCATCAAACCCTAAGAAAGTTTCAAATGGTATATCCATTCCATCTTTATCTAATTTCGCACCACATTTTGGACATTCTTTGTCTGGTAAATCAAAACCATTCTTATATCCATAATCTGTAAAGTCTGAGTATTTACAGTTAGGGCATCTATAGTGTGGTGGTAAAGAATTAACTTCTGTTATTCCTGTCATATTTGCTACAAATGATGAACCAACAGACCCTCTTGAACCAACTAAATATCCATCTTCATTAGATTTCCAAACTAGTTTTTGTGCTATTATGTACATAACTGAAAATCCATTTTTTATTATAGATTGCAATTCTTTGTCTAGTCTTTGTTTTACTACATCTGGTAATTCATCTCCATACAATTCTTTTGCTTTTTTTGTTGCTATTTCTTCTATTTGCTCTTCACACCCTTCAAGGTGTGGTGGACATTTTTCAGGAGAAATAGGACTTATTTGTTCACACATGTCTGCTATATTATTTGTATTTGTTACAACTACTTCATATGCCTTATCTAGACCTAGATATGTAAATTCTTCTATCATTTCATTAGTAGTTCTTAAATATAATGGTGCTTGTTCATCAGCATCATCATAGCCTTGACCTGCCATTAATATTCTTCTATATATTTCATCTTGTGGATCCATAAAGTGAACATCACATGTTGCTACAACAAGTTTTCCTAGTTTTTCTCCTAAATTAACTATTTTCTTATTTATATCTTTTAGTGCTTCTTCATCTGGAACTGTTCCATTTCTTATCATAAATTTATTATTTCCAATTGGCTGTATTTCTAAGTAATCATAATCTTTTGCAATAGCTTCTATTTCATCATCAGATTTTCCTGCAACTATTGCTCTATATAGCTCTCCTGCTTCACATGCACTACCAAGTATTAGTCCTTCTGAATATTGTTTATATATGGACTTTAATATTCTAGGTCTTTTATAAAAATAATCTAAATGTGAAAAAGACACTAGTTTATACAAATTCTTTAATCCTACATAATTTTTAGCAAGTATTATTGCATGATAGCTAGGTAATTTTTTAAAGTCTGCATTTCCTTCTTCTATTTTATCTATATCATCAATTAATTTTGCTCCTTTTTCTTTTACCATATCTAGCATTACTTTAAATACCTTAGTTAATGTCATAACATCATCTAATGCTCTATGTGCTACATCTACTTTAATACCTAATTTTTCTGCTATTATTCCTAATTTATATTTTTTATAATCTGGAAATAAATCTTTTGCAAGTCTTAATGTGTCTATATAAGTATTTTCTAATTTGTATCCTATTTTTTCTGCATTATATTTTATAAATCCTACATCAAAATCAGCATTATGTGCAACTATTACTGAATCTCCTATAAAGTCTAAAAATTTTGGTAAAATATTTTCTATTGTATCTGCATCTTTTACCATATCATCTGTAATATTTGTTACTTTAACTACCTCATAAGGTATTGGTTTTTCTGGATTTACAAAGCACTCAAATTCCTCTACTATTTCGCCATTTTTATATTTTACTGCTCCTAATTCAGTTATTTTTTCTGTTCTAAAAGATAGGCCTGTGGTTTCTATATCTAATACACAATATTGTGTGTCTATATCTTGACCTTTTGGAAATGATACAGATGGTGTTTTATCTGGTACTAAATATGCTTCTACTCCATAAATAACCTTCATATCAGGATTATCTCTTCCTAATAATTTATGTGCTTCTGGAAATGCTTGTACTACACCATGGTCTGTTATAGCAATAGATTTCCATCCCCATTTCATAGCTCTTTTTATTAAATCTGCTGCAGATGTCATTCCATCCATTTGGCTCATTTGTGTGTGCATATGTAATTCTACCCTTTTATTTTCTGCTAAATCTTGTCTTATTGCTTTTTTCTTTCCAGGTGTTTCTACTATTACATTAGCAATAACACCAATCTCTTTTGCAAATGGATCAAATTGTGCTGTTCCTGAAATCTTCACACCTTTTGATGTTTTAATCCTATCTAAAACTTTTTTTGCTTTTTCTGCTTCTACAAAAGATTTACAAGTTATTGTACTAGTACCATCATATACATCAAACATTACTAAAAATTTTCCACTTTTTAATTCTCGTGCATCTGTGTTTATTACTTCTCCTTCTAATGCTATTTTTCCACTATCAATAGATATATCTTCTACTTTTACAACTTGCTCTTTTATGTTTGCATTTCTTCCTAAAATTATAGGAGTTTGTTCTTCTTGTTGTTGTTTTTCTACTTGTGGACTTTCTACAGATGTTGTTTCTTGTTTTACTATTTTTTCTTCTTGCATTTGTTCTTCTTCTGATGATAAAATTGCTTCTTGTGTTGCTTGCTCTATTGCAAATTTTTCTGCCATTTTAGATTTTTCTTCAAACTGTTTTACAGCTTCATCTTCTATCTTTTCTATATATTTTACTTTATAATTTTTATTATATAAACTTTTTAAAGTTTTTTCTAATATTATATCAAATCCTCTAGCATTTAAAAAATCTGCTCCTAAAACAGGTAAAATAACATTTACATTATTATCGTGAAGTTCTATTTTGCTATTTTTTAGAAGGATTTTTGTAAGAGGATACCTATTTGCCATATATTCTACTATACTATTCCACATGCCATCCAATTTAGGTAAATCTACATTTTCTTCATATTTCATAGCAATTTCTACATTTTCTAATGTAAATCGTTTTTTCAAATATTTTTCAAAACTTACCAAATTTTTAAGTTCAATATATTCATTTGCAATTAAATCTATTTCTATCATATTAGTTTTCTTAAAAAGATTTATCTTCTCTATTTTGCATTTTAAAATGCTACTATTATTCTCAAAATCACAAAATATATCTACTACTGTTTTTAATACTTCTGCCATTATATGCCTCCGATTTCTAAAGTACTATAAATGAATATTTTTTATATTAAAATATTCTAAGAACATCATTATAAGTTACAAAAAGCGACATTCCTATTAGTAGTGCAAATCCTGCCATTTGGATTGCTATTTCTGTGTTTTCTTTTAATGGTTTTCTTCGTATCCATTCTATTAGTAATAATACTATTTTCCCTCCATCTAATGGTGGAAATGGAAGTAGATTTGTTACTCCTAAAGATAACGAAATTAGTGCAAGAATATATATGAAATCTTCTATTCCTTTTGTTTTTGCAACAACTCCAGATATTCCAACAGGTCCCATTAATTGATTTGCTGATACTTTTCCTGTAAATAACATCTTAATATTATCTATTATAGAAACTGTAAAATCTGCTGTTTCCCAAAATCCATAATAAATGTTATTAATAAAATTATTCGGTACTTTTTCAAATTGTACTCCTAATAAGTATGTGTATATTATATTAGGTTTAAGTTCTATATTTATAATCTCATCTTTTCTTTGTAATGTGAAAACTACATTTTCACTATCACTTTGCTGTATATATTCTACTACTTTATATGGGTTATTCTCTACATCTTTTCCATCTATTTTTAATATTACATCATTAACTTGTATACCTTTTTGTTCTGCTATACTTTGTGATTGTATTGCTACTATAGATGTTGTAACATCGCCTGATGTAGATGTTCCTAAATATATTCCTGTATCTTTTGATGGTATGGCAGTTGGTTTTACTTTAAATTTTTGTATTTGATTATTTCTTTTTACTTGAACTACTACTTCATTTCCATTTGATTTTTCAAGCTGTTTTTCTATATCTTTTTTATTTCGTATTCTTTTACCATTTATTTTATATATTTCATCACCAATTGTTATTCCTGCTTCATAAGCACCATAGTCTTGTTCTAAATTTTCAATCTTTTGAGATGTGAATCCGCCCATTATTGAAACTAAGCAAAAATATACTATTAATCCAAATACTATATTTACAATTCCTCCTGCTGCAACTATTGCTATTCTTTTTGGAATACTTGCCTTACTAAAAGAACCTTCTTTTTCTGAACGTTCTTCCTCTCCTTCCATACTTACAAAACCACCTAAAGGAATAAGGCGAAGAGCATATTTTGTTTCGCCTTTTTTCCATTTTATAATAGTTGGACCAAATCCTATTGCAAATTCATTTACTTTTATTTTACAAAGTTTTGCTACAATAAAGTGACCACCTTCATGTATAAATACTAAAAAACCTAATAAAATTATCACTTTAATAATTGTTATTAATATACTTATCAAATTTATCCTCCTACTAATAAACTAAGTAACATATATGCAAAAGGTGCTATAAAAATTATACTATCTATTCTATCTAGCATTCCTCCATGCCCTGGTATTAAATTGCTAAAATCTTTTATTTCTACATATCTTTTTATACTTGATGCTGCAAAATCTCCGATTTGACCTATTATACTTAAAACAGCAGAAATTAATGTAATATATATGTATGATATATTCAAATTAAAGTATGTATTACATATGTAAGTGTAAATAAGTATTATTACTATTGCTCCAATAGTTCCGCCTATACATCCTTCTATTGTTTTGTTTGGACTTATTTTGCTAAATTTATGTTTACCCAAAGTTTTTCCAACTATATATGCTACTGTATCTGTTCCCCAAGCAGCAAGTATAATATACCATACAAAAATCTTTCCATTTTCCATACCATTAATTAGTGGTATAAACATTATAAATAGTGGTATATAGCATATTCCAAAAAAAGTTATAGCAATGTCTTTTACATTTATTTTCATATCAGTTAATATTACATGTAAAAACAATAGTGTTATGCCAGATGGTATTAGTATGCTAACTATAGTAATTGCATGTTCTAATGGAAATACATGTATAAAAGCAATTAATGCTGCTGCTATATATCCAATCCAAATAATTGGTCTTGCTTTAGATTTAAAAGCATTAAAATACTCATGCAAACTCATAGCTGCAATTACCGCAAATGCTACATCTACTATATATTTATTTCCAAAAACCAATATTATTACTACAAGTGGAAATCCAAGTAGTGCAGATGTTATTCTCTTAATATCCATATAAACTACCTTTCAATATTATTTTCCTTTTTTTATTGTTCTATTCTGATATTCTTTTATTGCTATTAATAAATCTTCATTATTAAAATCTGGCCAATTTTTCTGTATAAATAACATTTCAGAATATACTATTTGCCATGGTAAAAAGTTACTTGTTCTAATTTGTCCGCTAGTTCTAATTAGTAAATCTGGATCTGGTTGACCTGCTGTATATAAGTTATTACTTATTAATTCTTCTGTAATATCTTGTATGTCTATTTCTTTGTTTTGTATAAGTTTTGCAATTTTTTGTGTAGCTGTTACTATTTCATCTCTTCCACCATAATTAAATGCAACATTAAACACTATTCCTGTATTATCTTTTGTTCTTTGTATTGCTTTATCTATGCTATTTTGTAGACCATTAGATAATTTAGTCACATCTCCTAATATTTTTATTTTTACATTTTCTGTATCTGCTCTTTTTGAAAAATCATCTAAATATGTTTGTAAAAGCAACATTAATGCTCCTACTTCCTCTTTAGTTCTATTCCAATTCTCTGTAGAAAATGCATATACAGTTAAATATTTTATACCAATTTTATTTGCATATCTAACAGTATCTTCTAAAACCTTTGCACCTTGCTTATGACCTAATTTAGGATCCATTTTTTTATTACGTGCCCATGTTCTATTTCCATCCATTATTATTGCTATATGTTTTGGTAAATGTTCTTTATCTAATTCTTCTTGTGTCATACATTATCTCCTTTTTAATCGATATTTATACTAATATTATACATTTAAAATTTCTTTTTCTTTTGCTGATAATATTGTATCTATTTCTTCAATTTTTTTATCTGTTATTTTTTGTATTTCATCTTCTGCTCTTGATAAATCATCTTCAGTAATTAAACTATCTTTTTGTTGTTTTTTAAATTCGTCTATTCCATCTCTTCTTATTGCTCTTATAGCTACTTTAGCATCTTCTGCCATTTTCTTTATATTTTTTACTAGTTCTTTTCTTCTTTCTTCATTTAATTCAGGAAAAGCTAAACGTATAACCTTTCCATCGTTATTTGGGTTTATTCCTATATCTGATGTTAATATTGCTTTTTCTATTTCCTTTAATATGCTTGCATCCCATGGTTGTATTACTATTAGCCTTGCTTCTGGCACAGATATTCCTGCTACTTGATTAATTGGTGTTGGTGTTCCATAATAATCTATTTTCACTTTATTTAATATTGCAGGATTTGCTCTTCCTGCTCTAACTTCTGATAAATTTTCTTCAAAAACACTTATTGTTTTATTCATTTTTTCTGTAATATTTGTATAATCCATAATAATATCTCCTTTTATAATTATTTATTTTACAATTGTACCTATTTTTTCGCCTTTTACAATTCTAACCATATTTTCTGGTTCATCTATTCCAAAAACCATTAAAGGAATTTGATTATCCCTACATAAAGCTGTTGCTGTTGAGTCCATAACTTTTAAATCTTGATTTAATATGTCTATATATGATATTTCATCATATTTTACAGCAGTTTTATCTATTTTTGGATCTGCTGAATATACACCATCTATTGTTTTTGCAAGTAATATAACATCTGCATCTATTTCTGCTGCGCGTAAGGCTGCTCCTGTATCAGTGGTGAAATATGGGTTACCTGTTCCACATGCAAATATAACCACTCTACCTTTTTCTAAATGTTTTACTGCTTTTCTTTTAATATATGGTTCAGCTATTTGTCGCATTTCTATTGCAGTCTGAACTCTTGTTTTTAATCCTCTTGCTTCTAATGCATCTTGTAAGGCAAGTCCATTCATTGCTGTTGCAAGCATTCCCATATAATCTGAAGTAGTCCTTTCCATTTGATGTCCATATCTACCTCGCCAAAAGTTTCCACCACCTACTACTATTGCTACTTGCACTCCTAAATCAACTAAATTCTTAACTTGGTCACAAATACTCCCTAAAACATCTGCATAAACTCCTGTTTTTTTATCTCCTGCTAATGCTTCTCCACTTAGTTTTAATAATACTCTTTTATAAGATATGTCGCCCACTTATAATACACTCTCCTAACCTAAAATTTTATTTCCATTATTCTATCATATAAAAAACAAAATTACACTATTTTTTTAAGATTTTCTTAATTTTACTATTTCTCCTGGTATTCCTACTACTGTTACATTATCTGGCACTGATTTTGTTACTACTGCATTTGCTCCTATTTTTGTGTTGTTTCCTATTTTTATTGGTCCTAATATTTTAGCTCCACATCCCACCATTACATTATTTTGTAAGTCTGGATGTCTTTTGTGTTTGTCTTTTCCTGTTCCTCCTAATGTTACACCATGGTATATGGTGCAATCATCTCCTATTGTTGCTGTTTCTCCTATTACTACCCCCATACCATGATCTATAAATAGTCTTCTTCCTATGCTAGCTCCTGGATGTATTTCTATTCCTGTTAAAAATCTTCCTAATTGAGATATTAATCTTGCTAGAAAATATAATTTATGTGTATATAAAAAATGTCCTAATCTATAAAATATTAATATATGAAAACCTTGATATAAAATTATTACATATAATAATCCTTTTGATGCAGGGTCTTTTTGTTGTATGTTTTTTGCATCTTCATATAATTCTTTTAATAATCTTCTCATAATAATCACCATTATATATTATGAAAATAAATATTTATTGTGATTTTTATTTTGTGTTTCACATTTTCTTTATTTTGCATATTATATATATATAAATTGTTAATGGAGGATTAATATGTGTGGTATTGTTGGATTTGCTAGTTTAAAGAAAAAACTATCTGATGATAGAGATATTTTACTAGATATGACTAAAACTTTAAGTAAACGTGGTCCTGATGAAGAAGGTTTTTATACAAAAGAACATGTTTGTTTAGGGCATCGTAGACTTATTATTTTAGATGCTAAAAATGGTAAACAGCCTATGAGTGCTACCTATAACGAAAATACATATACTATTGTGTATAATGGCCAAGTTTATAATGTAAACGATATAAGAAAAGATTTGCAAGATTTGGGTTATAATTTTACTGGATATTGCGATACAGAAGTAATTTTAAAGGGTTTTATTCATTATGGAGCAGACATTGTAAAAAAACTAAATGGTATTTTTAGTTTCGCTATTTGGAATGAAAACAAACAAGAGCTATTTTTAGCTAGAGATCATTTTGGTATAAAACCTTTATATTATACTATAGTAAACGAAACTATAATTTTTGCATCTGAACTTAAAGCTATTTTAAAACATCCATATGTTGAATTAGAGTTAGATGATACAGGTATTTGTGAATTGTTTGGATTAGGTCCTGCTCATACACCTGGTAATGGTATTTTTAAAAACATATATGAAATTAAACCTGCTCATTTTGGTATTTTTAATGAAAATGGTTTACAGCTACATTCTTATTGGAAGTTACAAAGTAAACCTCATACAGATGATTTTAAAACTACCTGTTCGACTGTTCATAATCTTTTAGAGGATGCTATAAATAGACAATTAGTTTCTGATGTTCCATTATGTGCTATGTTATCACGGTGGTCTTGACTCTAGCATAATTGTCGCTTATACTAGTAATTTTTATAAGAAAAATAATTTGCCTAAATTAGAAACATATTCTGTTGATTATGTTGATAATGATAAAAATTTTGTTAAAAGTGATTTTCAACCAAATTCAGATAATTATTATATAGATATTATGAAAAAAGCTTTTAATACAAATCATCATAATATAGTTATAGATACTCCTGAACTTGCAAAAACCTTAGAAGATGCTATGATTGCACGAGATTTTCCAGGAATGGCTGATGTTGATTCTTCTTTGCTGTTGTTTTGTAAAGCTATAAAAAATGATGCAACTGTTGCAATTTCAGGAGAATGTTCAGATGAAATTTTTGGAGGATATCCATGGTTTTTTAGAGAAGATGCACTAAATAGTAATACTTTTCCATGGTCTATTGCTTTAGATGAAAGACAAAAATTGTTAAATAAGGATATTTCAAATAAGATTAATTTAAAAGATTATATTGATTTTAGGTATAAAGAGAGTTTAGATAATGTTGAAATATTAGATTGTGATACAAAAGAAACTGCACAAAAACGTAAAATTTCGTATTTGACTATGAATTGGTTTATGCAAACTTTATTAGATAGATCAGATAGAATGAGTATGTATAATGGTTTAGAATTAAGAGTTCCTTTTTGTGATTATAGATTGGTTGAATATTTATGGAATATTCCTTGGGAAGTTAAGGCTTTACATGGAAGAGAAAAAGGGTTATTAAGATATGTGGTTAAAGATTTGCTTCCAGAAGAAATTGTAGAAAGAAAAAAGAGTCCATATCCTAAAACACATAATCCTACTTATTTAAAGGCTGTAAAAGAGATGTTAACAAAAATTATGCAAGATAAAGATGCCCCTATTAATATGCTTTTGAATAGAGAATATATATTAGAAATTTTGCAAACTAATGGAAATGCATTTACTAGACCATGGTTTGGTCAATTAATGACAGGTCCTCAACTTATGGCATACCTTTGCCAAGTAAATATGTGGCTTGAGAAATATCAGCCAAAGATTGAATTGTAATTATAAGTAACAAGTGGTCGCATTGCGACCACTTTATCAATATACACTTTGATAACTTAAAGAAGAAATTTTTCCCTAAATTCTTCTTGTACTTTTCTTATTTTTTCTGTTCCTACTATATTTAATATAGACCCAACATTGTACAACATTTCATTTGATAACCCTAAATTTTTTAATGGACCTGTTGATACTTCAACATTATCCATCAAAAAAGTTTCTCCTGCTACTTGAATAAGTTGCCCTATTTTTTCTTCTACTGTCATTTTATTTAATAATTGATATAACTTCTCTTCTTTCATATCCATCGCTCCTTGGATTTATGAATATATACTCTAAATTTAAATATATTTCCTTATTAATTATATAAAATTAGTTTTATAAATATCAATGGTTATTTATGGTAACAAATATTTATTTTCAAGTTTTCTACATCTTTTATTTTAATATATCATATGTTATAATATCTACTATTGGAGTTGATAATTTTTATGGATAGATATGATATGACTAAAAGAGCTGGTATATTAGGAATTTTAGGAAATGTTTTTTTATTAATAATAAAAGCTATTGTAGGTTTTACTAGTAATAGTCAAGCAATGATTGCAGATGCTGCAAATAGTGCTGGAGATATTTTTGCATCTTTAATGACTTTTATTGGAAATAAAATAGCAAGTGAACCAGATGATAAAACTCATAATTTTGGACATGGTAAAGCTGAATATATTTTTTCTTTGTTTATTAGTATTTCAATGGTTTTTGTTGCTATGAAATTATTATTCGATTCTGTTATGAGCCTTGTTCATAGAGAAGTTTTTAATTTCTCGTGGTTCTTAGTTATTGTTTGTATTGCAACTATTTTAGTAAAATTGTTTCTTTATCTATATACAAATTTATTAGTAAAAAAATATAATAATATTTTATTAGAAGCTAATATGAAAGATCATAAAAATGACTGTATAGTAACTACATTTACTTTAATTTCTATTTTACTTAGTCTTTTTAATATATTTTGGTTTGATGGCATTGTTGGTATAGGAATTTCTTTGTGGATTTGTTATACAGGTATTAAAATTTTTATAGAAAGCTATAACATATTAATGGATATTTCAATAGATACAGATACAGAAAAATTAATTTTAGATTTGGCTCATAGTTATAAAGATATAAAGAAAATTGATAATATTTCTTCTTCGCCTGTTGGATACCAATATATTGTTGTTATTACTATTTATGTTGATGGAAATATGTCCACATTCGATAGTCATAATTTGGCTGATTCATTAGAACAAGATATTACTAAATTAGATAAAGTTTATAAAACTATAATACATGTAAATCCTATTTAATTAAAAAACTCAAATCATTTAAATGATTTGAGTTTTTTAAATTTTTATTTTACTACTCTTACAACTATTTCATCTTTTTTAACCTCTACTTTTACTTTATCTCCACTTTTTATATTAGCATCTAATATTTCCTCTGCAAGTTTATCTTCTAATACATTTTGAATTGTACGTCTTAATGGACGTGCTCCATATGCCTTATCTATGCCCTTTTTAGCAATTAATTGTTTTACCGATTTATCTATTTTTATTTCTATTCCATTATCGTGCAATCTTTTTTGTACTTCTTTTAACATTATATCTATTATTTCTTCTATTTCTGAATCTGACAATTTATGGAATACTATTATTTCATCAATACGATTTATGAATTCTGGTCTAAATTGCTTTTTCAACTCGGCTAAAACTTCTTTTTTAGTTTCTTCATATTTTTTCTTTTCATCATCTTCTTTATTTTGACTTGCATTACTAAAACCTAAAGTTTTTGTATCTGTAATCAATCGTGCTCCTACATTTGATGTCATTATTATTACTGCATTTTTAAAGTTAACTGTCCTTCCTGTTGCATCAGTTAAACGTCCATCTTCTAATATTTGTAATAACATATTCATAACATCTGGATGTGCTTTTTCTATCTCATCAAATAAAATTACACAATATGGTTTTCTTCTTACTTTTTCTGTTAATTGTCCACCATCATCAAATCCAACATATCCAGGAGGTGCGCCTATTAATTTAGATATAGAATGTGGTTCCATATATTCAGACATATCTACTCTTATCATTGCATTTTCATCTCCAAATAGACTTTCTGCTAATGCTTTTGATAATTCTGTTTTTCCAACTCCTGTTGGTCCTAAGAATATAAATGAACCTATTGGTCTTTTTGGATCTTTTAGTCCTACTCTTCCTCGTCTTATTGCCTTTGCTATGGCTGTTACTGCTTCTTGCTGACCTACTACTCTTTCATGTAGCACTTTTTCTAAACTCTTTAACTTCTCGTTTTCATCTTGATTAATTTTCTTTACAGGTATCTTTGTCCAATTTGCTATTACTTCTGCTATATCTTCACTAGAAATCTCTGTTACACTTCTGGTATTTTTATTATTCCATTTTTCTTGTTCTTTTTCTAATTTTCCCCTTAAAGTATGTTCTTTATCTCTTAAAGTTGCTGCCTTTTCAAATTCCTGTGTTCTAATTGCTTCTTCTTTTTCCTTTTTTGTAATCTCTATTTGATGTTCTAATTCTTTTAAATTACTTGGTTCTGTATATGTTCTCATTTTCACACGTGATGCTGCTTCATCTATTAAATCTATTGCCTTATCTGGCAAAAATCTATCATTAATATATCTTACAGATAAATCTACAGATGCTTTTATTGCTTCATCTGTTATTTTTACATTATGATGTGCCTCATATTTGTCCCTTATTCCTGTCAAAATTTTAATTGTGTCTTCTGAAGATGGCTCATTTACTTGAACAGGACTAAATCTTCTTTCTAATGCTGCATCTTTTTCTATATATTTTCTATATTCATTTAATGTAGTCGCACCAATTAATTGTATTTCCCCTCTTGCAAGTAAAGGTTTTAATATATTTGCTGCATCAATTGCTCCTTCTGCAGAACCTGCACCAACTATTGTATGAATTTCATCTATAAATAAAATTACATCCCCTGCTTTTTTTACTTCATTTAAGCATTTTTTTATTCTTTCTTCAAAATCACCTCTATATTTTGCCCCTGCTACCATACTTGAAATATCTATAGTTACTACCCTTTTATTTTTTAGCATCTGTGGTATGTCATCTGATACTATTTTTTCTGCTAATCCTTCTACTACTGCTGTTTTTCCAACACCTGGTTCACCAATTAAACATGGATTATTTTTTGTTCTTCTTGATAGTATTTGTACTACTCTTTCTATTTCTTCTTTTCTTCCTACAATTGGATCAAGTTTTCCTTCTATTGCCTGTTTTGTTAAATCAGTTCCAAATTGATTTAAAGTTGGTGTAGAATTAAAACTTCCTATATTTTTGTTAGAACTCTTAGCTTGAGTTTTAGTTATAGCATTTTCATCTTCATTAATAACTTTTACAATTTCATTATATATTTTTTGAGGATTTACATTTAAGTCTAACATTATTCTTACTGCTACACTATCTCCTTCTCTCATAATTCCAATAAGAATATGTTCTGTTCCTATATAATCAGACCCCAACTTTCTAGCTTCTCTAAATGCATTTTCTATTATTCTTTTAGTCCTTGGAGTAAAACCTACTGTATCACTAGTTTTAGTATCTTCTTTTCCTATCAATTCTTCTATGTCCTTTAATACTGCTTCTGGAGTTACATTTTGATTTTCTAAAACTTTAGATGCAACACCTGTTCCTTCTTTTATTAAACCATATAATATATGTTCTGACCCTATATAATTATGTCCTAATTCTATTGCAATTTCATTTGCAATTTCTATTGCCTTACTAGCACTGTTAGTAAATTTGTATGTCATATTATTCACTACCTTTCTTTTAGTTTTCATTTATAATTTGCTTAATCACTTCTGCACGTTTTATATCTCTTTCATAAGAATCTATTTTTTTGCTTAAATATTTTTGCAAATTTGCAGGCTTTGTATACAATATTAATTTATTTACTTTCAAATCATTCAATTCCTTTATTATACCCATATCAGTACCTAATTTAACATCTGATAATAATTTTTGTGTTTCTTCAGATGACACTTTTTTACAGTTACTTAATATTCCAAAAGCTCTATATACTTTATCTTCTAAATCTATACTTTCTTTTGCTAAAATATTTCTTGCTAATCTTTCTTGTTCTATTATTTTTTCTGTAATTAGTTTTAAGTTTTTAATTATTTCTTTTTCAGATATTCCTAAAGATTGTTTATTAGAAATTTGATACATATTTCCATGTGTCTTGCTTCCTTCTCCATATACACCACGTATATTCATACCAAAATTGCTTATTACTTCTAATATTTTTTGAATATTTCCAGTAGTCGTTAAAGCTGGTAAATGTACCATTACAGAAGCTCTTAAACCTGTTCCAACATTTGTTGGACATGCTGTTAGGAATCCATATTTTTCATTATATGCATAATTTAAGTGTTCTTGTATTTTTTCATCTATCTCTATACATAAATTTAGTAAATTATCTAAGTCTAATCCTGCACATAGAACTTGTATTCTTAAATGATCTTCTTCATTTATCATAATGCAGATATTCTCATCATCATTTATTAGTATTGCGCCTATATTTTCTTTATTTAATGCAAAGTTTGGACTTATTATATGTTTTTCTACTAAAGACATTTTTGTTATATCATCTATATCCTTTAATTTTAAAAATTTTATACTATATCCTAAACTTGGTGTTATTTCTTTTATTATATCTTCTATTTTTTCTTTGTCTTGTTTAGTTTGTTTTATACTAAAAGGATAACCATTTATGTTTCTTGCAAGTCTTATTCGTGAACTAATTACAACATCTGAATTATTTTGTGATTGCAAATACCAATTTAACATATTACACACCCCACTTTTTAATTTCATCTCTAATTTTTGCTGCATCTTCGTATCGTTCTTCCTTTATTGCTAATTTTAAATTTTGTTTTAATTTTTCTAGTTCATTATTTTCTTTTATATTATCTTGAGTTAATGCTTCTTTTTTAAGACTTGTATGTGTAGTATTTATTTTTCCTTTTCTTCCAACATGTGTACTTCCTGTATGAATGTTTTTTAATATTGGATCTATCTTTTTTGAAAATATGTTATAACAATTTCCACATCCAAATTTTCCTGTATCTACAAACTCTTCATAAGTCATTCCACATTCATTACAAACTAACTTTTCTGTATTTATAAAACTTGGTAAAAAGTTTTCTTCTTCATTAAAAAATTCACATAAAAAGCTAGATAAATTAATAGGCAAGTTAAAATCTATACTAGTAATTCCTAATTTATTGCTACATTCTTCACAAAGAGCCATTTCCTTTTTAACACCATTTACTATTTTTGTATATCTAATATTTGCTTCATTTTCTCCACAATTTTGACATAACATAAAAATTTCTCCTTTCAATTTTAAATATCATCATCTACTAAATTAAGTAACATATTTTTAAATATATTAGCACGAAGTTCATCTTTTATCTCCTGTGGCACACATAGCACATTATCACTAGTTGCAACTTTTAATAATTTTGCTTCTATACTACTAATAATTCCATAAGATAAAAAATTGCTAATATAAATATCTACTTCACTTGCAGTTATTTTACTATCCATACTTGTAATTATATGCATTAAATAATTACTTTTACTTATATTAACTTTTTTTATCCTAATATGCCCCCCGACCACCACGTTTACTTTCTACATAATAGCCTTGAGATGGTTTAAATCTAGTTTGTATAACATAATTAATTTGTGATGGCACACAATTGAAATATTCAGCAAGTTCATTTCTTTGTATTTCCACAAATTCATCTTGGTCTTTTAATAAGTCTTTAATAAAATCCTCTATTACATCTGATATACGCATATTACTTCATCTCCTTTTTGACTTTGACTTTCTTTGACCTTATATTAATATTATACACCAAAAAAATTCTTTGTCAATATTTTTAAAATTATTTTTTATAAGCAAAATTCCAGTGGTTAATTTTCCACTGGAATTTTGCTTTTGGTCACCTATCTATAAGTTAACCTTTTGTGTACAAACCTGCTAAATTTATTATTTATTTAGCCAATCTTCAGTATCTACAAAGTAGCCTAATACAGTGTAACATACATATATCAAGCATTTAACTGATTTTTCAGCATAAGCATATGTCGAAATGCCATGCTCATTGGTAATTTCAAGTAAAGCATATCCTTTTGGAATTTTAAATCCAGTAATATGATTTAGTTGGCTGTCATATGTAAAAATTGGAATATTACCACTTTCACTTACACACTCACCTTGATCTAAAGGTAGTTCATTATAATTCATGAAATTATTACAAGCCTTACAATATTTTTGCCACTGAAAATCATAAATTAATCTAGTAATATGTCTTCTTCCTAATTTTACAGCCATACCTCCTACAAGAAATATACCCATTCCCATAGCTACTTTTTTGAAACTCTTTGATGTCATTGTACATCCTCCTTTATCTTTGTTAAAATATTATACAAAAATTGGAGGCATTACTCTCCAATTTTGTATTGAAGAGTAAGAAAACTCTTTATGTTTATATTATACTACCTAATCATACTTTATGTCAATTTTAAAATACACTAACAAAAAATAACTATTAAATAAGTTTTATTTATCCTTTCTATATTTTTCGTTTTATTTAATCTACTTCTTCACAGGTATTTTAACATTTTTATTCAATGTAAATTTTTCTTTTCATTTGTCATATTTTCTAATTCTTCTGCTTTTTCTTTTTGATTTGGTAAAGAAATCCAAGCAAAATATGATGATATAAATTCCCCATACTTAGTACTATCTTCCCCTACTTCTGTTTTAGTATTTTCTTTATTATCTATGTTATTTTTATTCATAAAAAATACACACCTTTCAAAATAATTTATTTTAGTTATAAGGTGTGTAATTTTTGTATTTTTATTCACAGTTTATTAATCTTCATCAACAAAATTAAATTCATCTTTGAATTTTTCTTTGAATATTTCAAATACTTTGTTTAGTATTTCTTCATCGTCAACACTTACATAAGACTCTTCATCTTCTGATTCTGAATCTTCAACTTTAAGTATTACTACTTCTCCTGTTTCTTCTTCTTCAACAGGTAATAATACTACATATTCTTCTCCTTCTAGTTCAACTAAATCTAAAAATTCAAATCGAACTTCTTCTCCATTTTCATCATTTAGTACTATAATGTTATCAAATTCTTCTGGCATGTTTTCATTTTCATCCATTATATCTTTCTCCTTTCAAATTTTATATCTATTTGTATTTCTACAACATTAATAACTTTTTTATGTTAATATCAAAAATGTATTTTATATCCTATATATTATTTGCAATTTTTTACTATCATATACTTAATTTTTATTCATATACATTTCTAATATATATACTGCTGAAATTGTATCTACTATATCCTTTTTCTTCTTTTTATTTATATCTAAAAAATTCATTGTTTTATGGGCAGCAACAGTGGTTAATCTTTCATCTATTGGCTCTATTTTTATTTTATTATATTTACATTTTAATTTATGAATAAATTTCTGTGTAACTTCAACCCTTTTAGAACTTGTCCCATTCATATTTATAGGCATGCCTATTGCTATAATTCCAATTTCATATTGATTTATCAGTTCATCTAATCTTTTTAAAACTATTTTATCATTACCATTATGATGAATCGTTTCTAATCCTTGTGCTGTTATTCCTAAAGCATCTGAAACAGCTACTCCTACTCTGCTATCTCCATAATCAATACCTAATATTCGCATATTATTCATCTAATCCTATATAATTCTTTACCATTTTTTCTAGCAATTCATCTCTTTCAATTAATCTTATAAGATTTCTTGCATCATTATGGCTTGTAATATATGTTGGGTCACCAGACAAAATATATCCAACTATTTGGTTTATTGGATTATATCCCTTTTCTACTAATGCTTGATATACCGTTTTTAAAATCTCTTTTGCCCTTACATTTTTATCTCTTTCCACAGTAAAACTCATTGTTTTATCCATATCCATAAAAATACCTCCTTATTTTTATATATTATTTATATCGCTTTCATCTTTGTTAGCATTGTCTAAATATTCTTCTAGTTTTTTTGTTACACTCTCTATTGCTGTTCCTTTATAATATGTAGTTAACACAAAATTTAATTTTGGACTTGCTTGTCTTACTTTTTTTGCCTTTTTTCCTTCTGGTATTACTTCATTTATTTTTAATTTTTCTACATTATTTTTTAAATCTTGAATAAATTCTGCAACTCCTTGTACATCTACACCAGAAAATACTATAACAAATTTGGGTCCCATATATCTTACAAATACATATTGTGATGAAATACTAGAACTTATATAGTCACTAATTTCTATTATTGTATCATTTCCCGTTTCTCTATTGTATTCATTATTTATATCTTCAAGATTTGTTATTTTAAACATACATATTGTAGATGTTGCATATTTGTCTATTATTTTTTTACCTTGACCATATAAATATTCAGCAGAATTCAAGTCTGAGTATAAATCTTTTCTAGAAATATTTTCTACTGTGTTTTGATATGCAACTGTTTTATAGACAGAGATGATATTATCTTTTACTACTTCTAAAATTGTTGTATCTGTATCATCAAATGCATGTGGTTCTCCACTTTCTAAAATCCAATATCCTAAGTATACATTGTCTATGTATAATGGAAAAAACATTGCTGATTTTGCTCTTCCAAATTCCATTGTTTGATCTGGTAATATATCATTTTATCCATTAACTGTAACATATTTAGGGGTTGCTGTAGTTATACTATCTTTAAATATCTCTTGATTATGAAGATTTCTTAGTGCTTCCCAATGTTGCTCTTTTACATTTGATGCTTTTATTGCATATTCTGTTCCATCAAACATTACAATTGTTGAATATTTTATTTGATATTTTTCTATTAGTATTTCATTTATTTTTTGTATCTTTTCATCTACAGATGTATATTCGCCAATAGTATTCATAAAGTCCTGTAATACATTCAAACCTGTAATTTTTTGATTTATATTGTTAAAATTTTGTATTCTTCTATATACTACTATATTATATACCATTAATGCTATAATAATTATTACTAATAGAATCAGTAAATATATCACATTATCACCTCTAACCTTTTAAGTTATTTTAAGTTTCTTAATTTAAAAATTAAGTTCAGACTATATAAATTTGTATATTATTTTATTATAGGCTGAACATTATTTCTTAGAATTTTCTTTTCTTTTTTCCTGACAATACTTTTGTATTTAATAGTGGATAAACCATGTTTGCCAAGTTTTTCATTGAACTCATAAATCCTTTTGAATATCCATTAGTTGAAATTTTACAATTTACTAATCCCTCTAAATATTTAACATATGCTTGAATATCAAATGGTATCTGACAATGTTTTACATTATCTTTATTGAATAATTCTGTTATAAATGACATTGCTGGATCATTGTAAAATGCCATTCCACCTATTATTACTTTAGGATTTAATCCTTTAATTCTTGTATCTTTATTTAATACTATTCTTATTTTACTTTGTATTAATATATTTTTTGCTTTTAAATCTCTTAAAAATGCTGTAAAAGGTTGTATTGTTAGTATATCCATACTTTGTACTAAATATATCTCATTTGAATTTCTAAAGTATTCTTGTGGAGAATTAAAATCACAATCTATTAGTACTAATGAATAGTTTTTTACTAATGTTTCTAATACTTTCTCATAATTTATTTCTGTTTCTTCTTCACTTGGTATTGTTGTATAAACAGTTAAATTATTGTTTACTTTTATACCATTTGGTATCCCTGCTGATAAGTTAGTCATACAGTTTATAGCCACATTTCTTAATTCTTCCTCATTTTTTGTATATATAAAGTATGAACTCTTATTTTTAGTAGCATCCAATATTGCTGTATTAATACCCATAGTAGAAAACATTTGAGCTAAATTATTTACTAAGAATGATGTTCCATTTTTTGTAGTTCCTACAAAAGATACTATTTTTTTGTCTTGTGTTAATAAATTTTCTATATTTGTTTTATATGAATTTTGCATATTAGCTATTTCGTTTGTATTTTGTGTATTTTGAAAATTATTTGTATTATTATTTTCTACATAATTGATATTTGTACTATAATCTTCATTTTCTTGTTTAGGTTCAGTATTATCTACATTATTATCTATTTCATTTTCTTCTAAACCTGGCAATATTGCAACTTCATCTTCATTTTCTTCTACTCCTGGTAGAATTGTATCTTTTATATCATTTACATTTTCATTTGTACTATCATTACTAACTTTTTCATCTTCATTAGCTAAGTCAAACAAATTTAATGTTTCCATATTCTCTTCTTGATTTGTTGCTATTGGAGTAACTGGATCAACAACTTTTCTTGGTCTTCCTCTTTTCTTTTTTGGTGCTTCTTCTACTACTTGTGTCGGATCAACAACTTTTCTTGGTCTTCCTCTTTTTTTCTTTGGCTCTTCTTGTACAGGACTTTGTTCAATATTTTCTTGATTATCTACCACATCATTATTCATATCTGAAGATACCTTTCCTAATTTTTTAACATTTTTTGTATCTACTGCTGATGGCACTAATACTGGTTTCGTAAGTTTAGGTTTGTTTAATTGATTTTCTATAAAATCTATTTTTAAACTTTCTTCTTTAGTTGGTTCAGGTTTCCTTAATTCTTCTTGATACCCTGCTGCTCCTTCTGGAAAAGCTATTATAGATTGATATTTTGGTGATCTTGTTTCTAAAACTGCTTTTACATTTAAAGGTAAAAATTTTACTATTACTTTTAATTGTGCATCTGTATATTGTGATGCTATACTATTAAAACTATCTACATATCTATCTTCATCTTTACCTAATTTTTTATAATGTGCACGTATATTTTGTATTTCCACTTCACTTACAGTATCTTCATTTTCTGATTGATAATTTACATCTTCTGCTTCAATTTTATAATATATTTTTGCTTCTTTTTTAGAACGTGGTTTTTTTATTAATTTACATACTTCTTCTATACTTCTGTCTTGCCCTAATAAAGCACTATAAATTCCTATTCCAAATAATTTTACTAATAATTGTTCAGATTTAGCACGTCTGTCAGAACATATTAATATTATTGGTGTATCTCCACCTGTTGAATCTGTTGCTTCATCACTTATACTATCTAATTTATCAAAAATAAATTTATCTATTGTTTCATAATCATTATTTGCAAATGGCTCTAAGTCTTCACTTATTACAATCCTATCATAAGTTTTATCTCTTTGTATTTCCTTTAAAATTGCATTAAAGTAATATACGTTTTTATAAGAAATAATTTCCTTATAATCCTTTTGATATTTTTTTACGATTGACTCTGATATACTCTCATTGCTTACTGCAAATAAAACTTTCATTTGTTTATTCCCCCATTATTATTTATTAATTTCTAAATCCCTTTACTACTATTGCAAATACTAAAGGTAATACTTGACATATTACAAATATAGTTACAAAACTAACTATAAGAAATAATCCTCTATCATGTACATCTAATTTTCTAATACCTATTACATATTGCCATATAGCTCCTATTGCAATTCCAACAAAGCAAAGTGGAATACTATATATTCTAATTTTGTTTAAAATATATGCAGTAAATCCATATGTTTCAGAACCATATGTTTCATTGTAATCTGACATTTCTTTCATCTCTTTATCTTTTATTTGTACTAATTGACCTGTTGCTGTTTCGCCTAATACATTATCATTTGCTGCATATATTGTATAACACATACCAAATATACAAAATGCTATAAGCAAAGAAATTACTACCTTTTTCATTTTATTTCTTGCTCCTTTCAGACTATATCTTTTTTTACTTACAATATCATACAATACAATTATAAAAATAGCAAGAGATTTTAAATGATTTTTTTCTTTATATTAAATATATAATGGTTTTATATAAAAATTTTTTCAATAGCTTTCTATATCAATCATTAGAAAGCATTGTTACCCTACAATAATTGCATTTTTTTATAAAACCATAAAATAACCTTTACTGTGCCTTATAATTTATTATACAAATATTCCATCCATTTATACACACTATTTGCCCAATTTTTATCTGTTGCATATTTTTTGTTTACACCTTGCAATGTCGGTCCATTATAATATCTTCCTGTTGCAATTTCATTATCATATATTTTTGTTCCTGCTGGATTTAAATAATATTTTGTAAATACACGTCCTAAAAGATCGATTCCTTCTGAATAATTGCCAAATGTATATGAACTTT
Organism: uncultured Clostridium sp.; assembly: GCA_948468275.1. Taxonomy (GTDB): domain Bacteria; phylum Bacillota; class Clostridia; order TANB77; family CAG-508; genus RGIG8482. The sequence continues at coordinate 36,144 of CAOKHI010000014.1, forward strand.
CATATGGTGATGAATCATATGCTCCATATCCAAAAAGATTTTTTTTGCTTAAGGCAATTTTTGAAGTTCCCCAATTACTTTCATGTATTCCAACACTTGCTACAAATACACCATTTATGTTATATTGCTTTTCTATATAATAAAAATATTGTGCATTGTTTTGAAATATTTTATTTTTATCTTTTTCATTATTACTAAGAATTTTTTTAAACTGTGAAAGAGATAATCCACTTGGTTGATTTAATTTCATATTTTTGTTCAATTTAGATAGTAATACAGATTTCGAATACATAGTATCATCTTGTGGATATTCTACTTGTGGATTTATATATGTTAAGCAATTAGATTTTGCCCATCCTGTATATGTTTTGTAATTTATTTCATACCAATCTCCATTTTTAGTTATATAATTTACTATATCATCTTTGTTTAAAACTATCTCATTTGCAGACTCTATATTGGGTTCTTTTTTTAATTCTAAAGTATTTGATGTTACATACAGTTTGTCGCCTTGTTTTACTTTATAATTACTAGAATAATTTGCTGAACCTACTTGTATTATTTTATCTATAGCAGCTTTTGTAACTTTTCTTCCTATTTGTTCTTCTTTTACTAATTCTTCATCTTTATATATCTTTTTTAAAATTGCCTCTTGTGTACCATCTCGTCCTTCTTGAACAACTTGCATCATACCTTTTGGTAAACTATCATTATCTTCATATACAGTAGTATACTCTAAATCCATTTCTTCTATTTGTATTATTTCTTTTAAATTATTACTATTGTCTTCAATAATTTTTGTTAAATCAATTTCATTTTGTATAAAATTATATGTAATATTATTGTCTTTGTCCATATTTAAACTTGCATATGTAGGCTTGCTATTTAATATCTTACTAGCACAAAAAGCAAATATAGTTATCAAACTCATAACAATAATTAATTTTATATTAAGTGGAATTTTATATTTTTTTACATTCATTTGTAATCACCTATACTAATTTTAATATTTATACATTTTTTTGTCAATTTTAAATTTTGGAAATTATAAAAATTATTTTAATACAAATTTTTATTTATTCAGTTTTTTACTAATAAAAAACTAAGTACATAATCAAGTTTTTTATTTGATTTATGTACTTAGTTTTATTATATCTACTAACTCTACTTAATATAAAGTTGGTACGAAGCCCATTATTACCAATACTTAAGTAAATATCTACTTCTATTGAAAATAAAGTGTGGTACGAAAACCATAGTTAGTTAGTGTAGACGGTGCAGAATGGTAGCCACGAAACACTGGTGGATATTCAGTATGAGCACCATTAAAACAACCACCTCGAATAATGTATGTGTTAAGTGTTGCATTATTATTGTAATTTAGTCCTGTATAGTATGATGTTTCCATTGTCCACTCCCATAAGTTTCCTGCTACATCATATAAGTTTTGCTTTTTTACTTGTTGTGTTGACCCTGTTGTTAGTAGTACATATGAATTTGTTCCTCCATTTGTTCCGTGTTATTTCATTTGTACTTTTAAATTGCTTAGTTGCTCCTTCTGTTACTTCTGTATAATACCCTCGTAAATCTGTTAATGCTACATCATCATAATTTCCCCAATTTGATGTCATTATATCTACTCCATTATCTTGCATGAATTTCATCATCATATCCCAACCGTGTTCCAGTAGTCAAACTACTTATTACTGATTTATGATTTTCATACATTCTTCTTGTCATTTCTACTGCTGTATAATAATCTGCATGGTAATATGGTATACTATTTGCTTTTGATACTACATTTCCTGCCACTTTGTTTGTTCCTATTCCTACTATTGTTCCTTCTTGTCTTGCTGTATAATCATAATTTTGCCACCCCCAATTAGAATTTATCGACGTTTGTACTCCTACTGCATCATATAAAGATGCATTGTCCTTAAATATTACACTTTCTTCAAATCTATTGGTTTCTTCATTATATGTAGATACTCCCGCCTCATATCTCCCTATATAAAATCCTTCATACCTTTTTACTTGATTATATTCTAATGCACTAGTTTCCATATCCCATTTTCCATTTTCTTTTCCGCCAGTCTATCTTTTTGTAATTTTCTATTTTACATGGTATCCATACAAACTGATTTCCTTTTAGCTTTGTTGCATATTCATGTGTTGTCTTATCGATTCCTACTTCATATTTATCTACTTCATTGTCTGATATTACTACTCCTTCGTTTATTTTACCTCCTACATAATAAAATCCTATTGGTACTGGTATTGTTTCTCCTTCTCCTGTTGATACTGCATATACTGATGCTATTTGTTTTGCTTTTTCTACTTCTTTTCCATTTTCTGTTGATACATATCTTACTGTTTCTGTTACCCATTTTTCTGGTAATCTTACTTGTGTTCCTGCTTCTGTATCTTGTGTATTTTCTGATAATCCTGTTATTTCTCCCATTTTTTTATACAGTTCATCTAATTCTTTTTGCTCTTTTTCTTGCTCATTTAAGTACTTTTCTGTTGCAAATCCGTGCCTTATCTATTATTCCTCCATTTATTACAAAATTTATTAATACCCCTGCTAATATTAGTAATATAATTATTGTTATTACCAATGTATTGCTTTATTCTTTTTGATATATAATTTTATACTATTTTCCCTCTCATTTTTCTTTCTCTTCATCTTATTTCTCCTTTGCTTTTTTCTTATTTTTTCCTTTTCATAAAAATATATTCATATTATATATTTCTTTCTTTTTATAGTCAGTAAGCGGTTAACGAGAATACGTATTGAAAACCTCAAGTACAATTCTATATAAT
>CAOKHI010000015.1 GCA_948468275.1 uncultured Clostridium sp.
AAGTGTAAAATCTAAATAAAAACAAAAAAATGGGACAAACGAAAAAATTCAAGTTAAATGAATATTGACAGTTTGATTTTTTCATAGTATAATTGAAAACAGTTTGTTACCAATTTAAGGTAAAGAAGAGATCCAAATTTTTTGTATTAAAAAATAGAAAAGACAAATAATATTAGAGTATTGATTTTTGCAGAAATGTAAAAACTTTAGTTATATAGTAGGTTCGGGAAATGATACTATATAAAATTATTAAAAAATAGGGCCATTAACATAAATCAATAAGTGAAAAAATAAGTTGATTTTGCTACAAAAGATTTTATTTAGGATAAAATGAAATATTATATTATCTTACAAAAATGTTATGTAGGAAGAATTCATAATGTTTTAAATAAGTATCTATTTTTATACACAAATATGGAGATTTTAAATAAGTAAGGGTGAATAGAAATGATTAAAAAAATTAGTTCAGAAGAAGAAAATAAAGAAAGTAGAAATATGGATGAAAAAGAAGAAAGACCAAAAAGAGAGTACAAAAAAAGGGAATATAAACCACGTACAAATCAAACTAGAAAAACTACAACACAAGCTAAAGATTCACAAAATAAAACTAAAACACAAACAAGAACAACCACAAAAAGAACTTCTTCAACAAGAAGTAGTACAACAAAATCAAGTGTAGCAAGAAATAGTACAACAAGGACAAGTACAACAAGAACAAGAAATACAGCAAATTATAAAAATAATGAAAATAACAATACACAGGAAAGTAAATTTAGATTTAAAAAATCACCATTAAAAATTATACCATTAGGTGGATTGTTAGAAGTAGGAAAAAATATTACAGTATTTGAATATGAAAATGAAATAATAATTGTAGATTGTGGATTAGCATTTCCAGAAGATGATATGTTAGGGGTAGACTTAGTAATACCAGATATAACATATCTTGAAAGAAATAAAAGTAAAATTAAAGGACTTGTTATAACACATGGTCATGAAGATCATATTGGAGCAATACCATATTTACTAAAACAAATAGATATGCCAATATATGCAACAAGACTAACTATAGGATTAATTAGCAATAAATTAGAAGAACATGGTTTATTAAGAAAAACAAAATTACACACAGTAAATCAAGGTGATACCGTTAAATTTGGAAAACTACAAGTAGAATTTATTAGAAGTTGCCATAGTATACCAGATGCAGTAGCGTTAGGAATTCATACACCAGTAGGAACAGTAATTCATACAGGAGATTTTAAAATAGACTATACACCAATTGATGATGAAAGAATGGATTTTGGAAGGTTAGCAGAATTAGGAAATAAAGGCGTACTTGCACTTATGTCAGATAGTACAAATGCAGAAAGAAAAGGTTACACAATGTCTGAGAGTTCTGTTGGAGAGGTGTTTGATAAATTATTCTTAAATTGTACCAAAAGAATAGTAGTAGCAACATTTGCATCTAATGTACACAGAGTGCAACAAATAGTAAATTCAGCTGTAAAATATGGTAGAAAAATAGCTGTATGTGGACGAAGTATGATAAATATGATAACAACAGCAAAAGATTTAGGATATATACAAGTACCAGATAATGTATTTATAGATATAGACATGATAAATAATTATGTAGATGAACAACTAGTAATAATAACTACAGGTAGCCAGGGAGAAGCGATGTCTGCACTTACAAGAATGGCAGCAGGAGATCATAGAAAGGTTGAAATAACACCAAATGATAGAATAATAATATCAGCAACACCAATACCAGGAAATGAAAAACTAGTATCAAAAGTTATAGATGATTTAATGAAAATAGGAGCAGAAGTAGTATATAGTTCACTAGAAGCAATACATGTATCTGGACATGCATGTCAAGAAGAGCAAAAACTGATATTATCATTAGTAAAACCAAAATATTTCATACCAGTACATGGAGAATTTAGGCATTTAATGGCACATTCAGAAACAGCAAAAAAAGTAGGGATAGATTCTAAAGATATATTTATTATGACAAATGGAAGAATACTAGAATTAAACCAAAATGAGGCAAATATTACAGGAACAGTACCATCAGGAAGAATATTAGTAGATGGTTTAGGCGTAGGAGATGTAGGAAATATAGTACTAAGAGATAGACAACATTTAGCGCAAGACGGATTAATAGTAATAGTATTAACAATGGATTCAGCAACAGGTGAGGTAGTATCAGGTCCAGATGTTATATCTAGAGGATTTGTATATGTAAGAGAATCAGAAAATTTAATGGATGATGTAAAAAAAGTAATAAGAGATGAAATAAAGAAATGTGAGCAAAAACACATACAAGAGTGGTCAATAATAAAATCGAATTTAAAGGATAGTTTACGAGATTATATATACCAAAAAACAAAAAGAAATCCTATGCTACTCCCAATTATAATGGAGGTATAGAAAAAATATTGAAATACCAGGATTTTAGCATAACATTCTAATATTACAATTTGTAATATTTTATGAAATTAGCGTAAATGTTCAATTCTTTTTGTCATAATTTGATAATCGTTCATAATACTGAATTTGAAACACATTATCAGATTTTTGAATAAGAACTTGCAATTAACATAAAAATTTGGTACAATATAAGTGTAACAGAGTGTTGACAAGTAGTTGTCGCTATGATAGAATGTTACAATAATATTACATTTTTAGAAAATTTGTAATAATTATTGACACAAATGAATAAGTATTATAATAATATTGTTATAAAAAAGAATAAGAGCCGAAGCCCTTATTCAATAGTTGTTTTTTTAGTAGTTTGAGATTTATCTTTTGCGTTGGGATAAATCTCAATTTTTCGCTTATCTGATTCATATCGTATAGAATATTTGCTTTTTGAGCATATATGTATAACAGCACACAAACCGAAGAGCGAAAATACCTACACCTATCAACCAGTTTAAAATTGAATTAAACATGGTATGCTACCTCCTTCTTTAGTATTTGCAACTAACTGTCTTACGAAAGCTAGGTGCATAAATTAGTAGTTGATGCAAATTAGCCAATTACTAATCTATGCACCCAACTTGAAGGGGTCAAACAACTACATGTATTCTATCAAAGCATACATACATTGTCAATAAAAAATGTGGATTAAAAACGAAAATTGGTAAATAGGATAATTTCAAATGCTAATGCAACAAAAAAATAAATGAACAGTATACAACTGTAAGAAAAACTCGTATAATATTTTTTGACGAAAAATAAAGGAGTTTAATTACAAATGAAAACTGTTCAATAAAATAATACCATAACGATAAAAAAAATTACAACAATATGTCGAAAGATAATTACAAATTATCATCGAAAAATCAAAAAATAATCTTGTATTAAAACAATAAATATGATATAGTTAGATAAGTTTCAAATAAGAAACAAAAAGAATTTATTTAGAATATTTACCTTCTATATTAGATTGGTTAAGTAAGAAAAGTAAATCAAATCAATTTATAAAGGAGGTATGAAGATGGAAACAAATTATCAAGATATTGAGATTACATGTAAAGAATGTGGAGAAAAGTTTATTTTTACTGCAGGTGAACAAGAATTTTATGCACAAAAAGGCTTTTCTAATCAACCAGTAAGATGTTTAGCGTGTAGAAGAGCGAGAAAGCAACAAAGTAATAATCAATATTAATTAAAATAATAGAGTTTTTAATTTGTATTTTATGTTTAATATTAAAATGCAAAATGAAAACTCTAAATTTTTTTATTAACAATATTTGATAAAATAATGATTTTATATGAAAAAATATTCCAATAATTGCTATATTATTTTCCTGTAACCAATTTAATAGAGGTTGATTTTTAGCTATTTTTAAATTATAATTATTTAAATAAAGAAATTAAGAAGGGAAAATTTATGCATATATTATTAGTAGAAGATAATGAAATGGTAGCAAAGGGACTTTGTTATTCTTTAAGTCAATATGGTTTTGTAGTAACTCACAAAAATAATGCTAATAGTAGCATTTTATTTTTAGAAAGTAATAAAGTAGATTTAGTAGTTTTAGATATTTCTTTACCAGATGGAAATGGATTTGATATTTATAGAACACAAATAAAACAAAAAAATATTCCCACTATATTTTTAACGGCAAGAGATGATGAAGATGATATTGTAAAAGGATTAGAACTAGGTGCTGATGATTACATTACAAAACCATTTTCTACAAAGGAATTAATAGCTAGAATAAATAAGATAATTATTCGTGGTAAAAATGTAGTAGAAAAAGTACAAGATATAGAGTTTGATATTGATAAAATGCACGTAAGTAAAAATGGTAAAAAAATTGAATTAACAAGTTTAGAACTAAAAATACTACATCTACTATTTACCAATATAAATAAAGTAGTAACAAGAAACGATATTATCGAAAAAATATGGGAATGGACAGGAAATGATGTAAATGATAATACTGTAACTGTATATTTAAAAAGAATACGAGAAAAATTAGGTAGTAATGTTATAATTACAATTAAAGGAATTGGGTATAGGATTGATAGAGATGAAAAATAAAGTAGAATTTAAACGAGCTATTTTTTGTAGTATATTAGTAATTTTAATTACTAATATAGTTTTTTACATCATAAATTTTTATGAATATAAAACTTATACTTTACGATTTAACTATAAAATAGATAATATAGTAACAGTCTTAAACGAAAAATATCCTGATATTGATAAACAAGATATAATAAAAATTTTAAATAGCCAAAGTTCAAAAAGTGACTTTGTACTAAGAGAATATGGAATAAATATAAATAAAGATGCTTTTATATTAGAAAATGATAAATATTTTTCAAGATTTTTAATATTAAATATTAGCATAACTGTGATTTTACCACTAATAATATTTTATATATTTTTAAAATACAACAATTCAAAAGACAAAAAAATAAGTGAAATTACTAAATATATTGAAGAAATAAACAATAAAAATTATAAATTAGATATAGAAGATAATACAGAAGATGAGCTATCTATATTAAAAAATGAAATATATAAAGTAACAATAATGCTAAAAGAAATAGCAGAAAATTCTAAAAAAGACAAGAAAAGTTTGAAAAATTCATTACAAGACATATCACATCAATTAAAAACACCATTAACATCAATTGTAATTATGTTAGATAATATTTTAGACAATAAACAAATGGATATTAAAACACAAGAAGAATTTATAAAAGATATAAAAAGAGAAATAATTAATGTAAATTTCTTAGTAAATGCATTGCTAAAATTATCAAAAATTGATGTAAATGCTGTAAAATTTAATAAAACAGAAGAATATATAAACAATATATTAAAAAGTAGTATAAAAAATGTAGCAGTATTATGCGATTTAAAAGATGTACAGATAACTATAGAAGGAGAAGAAGATAATAAAATATATTGTGATAGTAATTGGCAAATAGAAGCAATAACAAATATTTTAAAAAATTGTGTAGAACATTCAGAACAAAATACTAAAATAGATATAGTACATACACAAAATCAAATATATTCAAAAATAGAAATATCAGATCATGGTTCAGGAATAAAACAAAAGGATTTACCACATATTTTTGAAAGATTTTATAAAGGAGAAAATTCATCTTATGATAGTGTAGGAATTGGACTTGCTTTATCAAAATCTATTATAGAAAGTAATAATGGATATATAAGTGTACAAAGTGAAGAAAATGAAGGAACAAAATTTGTAATTAAATATTTTAAATAGACATTTAGGAGGATAAATGGAAATAAAAGAAATATTAAATAGTTTTAAGGAAAATGAAATAACAATAGAAGAAGCACAAAGAAGAATAGAGCTAAGTCAATATGAAGAATTAGAATATGCAAAAATAGATCATAATAGAAAAAAAAGAGTAGGAATAGGAGAAGTTGTTTTTTGCCAAGGAAAACCAAACGAGTTTTTAACTAAAATTTTTACTTCGATATATAAAGAAAATGAAGAGGTATTAGGAACTAGAGCAACAAAGGAACAATATGAACTATTAAAAAAGGTTATTCCTAATATAGAATATAACCATATAGCAAGAATTTTAAAAATAGAGAAAACAAAAGAAAAAATTGGAAATATTGCAATTTGTACAGCAGGAACAGCAGATATACCAATTGCAGAAGAAGCGGTAGAAACAGCAGAATTTTTCGGAAGTAAAGTAGAAAAAATATATGATGTAGGAGTTGCAGGAATACATAGGATACTATCTCAGAGGGAAAAATTAGAAAAAGCAAACTGTATAATAGTAATTGCAGGAATGGAAGGAGCACTTGCATCAGTTGTTGCAGGACTTGTAAAAGTACCTGTTATAGCAGTACCAACATCAATTGGATATGGTGCAAATTTTGGAGGAATTACACCACTATTAGGAATGCTAAACTCATGTAGTAATGGTGTAAGTGTAGTTAATATAGACAATGGATATGGTGCAGGATATGTTGCAAATCAAATTAATAAATTAGCAGAAAAAGGAAAATAAAGTTATGTTAAACAAGTTAAAGGAGAAATTAAAAAAACTAAAAAAAGTAGCTATAGCATATTCAGGACGGAATTGATTCTAGTTTTTTAGTATATGAAGCAAGAAAAGTGTTAGGAAAAGAAAATGCATTAGCAATAATAGCAAATGGATGTATGATGTCACAAAAAGACTATAAAGAAGCAATAGATTTTTTAATACAAAATGATGTTAAATATATAGAAATGTCATATAATCCATTAGAAATAGTACAATTTAAGGAAAATCGCAAAGATAGATGTTATTATTGCAAAAAAAGTTTAATGACTAATATAATAAATATTGCAAGAGAAAATGAATTTAGAAATATATTAGATGGAAAAAATACAGATGATTTAAAAACATATAGACCAGGAAACAAAGCATTAGAAGAATTAGAAATATTAAGTATACTTGCAGAATTAGGATTTAGTAAAAGTGATATAAGAAATTGTAGTAAAAAGCTAGGAATAGAATTTTGGAATAAGCCTTCTAATTCATGTCTAGCAACAAGATTTCCATATAATACAATATTAACAAAACAAGATTTGCAAAAAGTAGAAAAGAGTGAAGAAATAATAAAAAAACTTGGGATACAAAGAGTAAGAATAAGAGCACATGGAAATCTTGCAAGAATAGAAATAGAAAAGGAAGACTTTATGAAAATATTAGAAAACAAAACAATAATGTTACAAATGAAAAAATTAGGTTTTTCATTTGTAACATTAGATTTAGAAGGAATAAAAAATGGTAGTTTTGATTAATAACTATATATAAATAATCCTTTTGCAATATAAGGAATTACTTCATCTAAATTGTACCAACCAGAACTTTTACTATCATTTTCAAGTCCATTGGGGTTAGAAACATAAACCATACCATTATTATTATCTGTAGCAAGAAGAACCATATAATGTGAAGTAGTAGTCCAACGATTTTTGCAAGGCTTAGTCCATACACATATAAGAATAGGTCTATTAGTAGCAAGATGCTCTGTAATATATGAACTAGATAAATGAGTAGTATCATAAAAGAAATTTGAGTTTTTAATACCAAAAGTAGAAGATAATTCTTCTGAAATAGTGTTATTATCTAATACAGGATAATATTTTTTTCTAAGACTTTCAGGAGTATAGTTTTTATTATATCCGCTTAATATAGTAGCAATAGCAGTTATGCCACAACCATTTTCAGTCATTGTACCACCCCAATAAGAATTATTAGCCCAAGATGAACTACCATTTTGCTTGTACTCTTTATAAACTTTATTATTAGTAGTAGTAAAAGTTGTAAAATAACCATCTGTATTTTCAACTTTTTTTTGACCTAAACCTTTGTAATTATTATTATAATCTTGTTTAATTATTTTATATTGAGTATCATTTTTAATATTTGCAATTTCTTCTTTTATATTAATAGAAAAATATTCTTGTAATAAGTTATTATATTGAATATATAAAAAAAGTAAAGAAGTAATAATAATAAATACTAAAACAATGAATTTTAAAATATGTAATTTTTTCTTTTTTTTCATACCAATTCCTCCTTTTGTATAAGAACAATCTTATTATACAAAAAAATTCTAAAAATAAAATTAAGAAACATTTAAAATAATCTTAAAAAATTCTTACATTAAAAATAAAAGGATGTAAATCATAAAAAAATATGCTATAATTTCAAATGAAAGGATGAAAAGGAATGAACATTTTAGTATTAGATGATGAAAAAGAAATTGCAGATTTAGTTGAATTATATTTAAAAAATGAAAATTATAATATATACAAATTTTACGACTCAAAAAGTGCAATAGAATTTATAAATACAAATACACAAACAGTACATTTGGCAATTTTAGATATAATGCTAGGAGAAATAAGTGGTTTTGAAGTTTGTAAAGAAATTAGACAAAAAAACCTAAACTTTCCAATAATAATGTTAACAGCAAAAATAGAAGATAAAGATAAAATAACAGGCCTAACAATAGGAGCAGATGATTATATTACAAAACCATTTAATCCATTAGAATTAGTAGCAAGAGTTAAATCAGCATTACGAAGATATACAAAATATAATGAAAAAGAAATAAGTGAAAATATAGATATAAATGGATTAGAAATAAACAAATCAACACATGAATGCTTATTATATGGAGAAAAAATAGAACTAACACCACTTGAATTTGATATATTACTATATCTTGCAAAAAACATAGGAAATGTAGTAAGTTCAGAAGAACTATTTGAAAAAGTATGGAAAGAAAAATATTTAGATAGCAATAATACAGTAATGGTGCATATAAGAAGAATAAGAGAAAAATTAAAAGAAAATACCAAAAATCCTAAATTTATAAAAACAGTATGGGGAGTTGGATATAAAATTGAGAAATGAAGAGTTTATACAGTTAAAAAATAGTTTAGCAATAAAAGCAGTAATTAAAATAATACTATATAGTTTAGCAGCAATTTTACTAGTATCATTATTAATAGATGGAGTATTTAATGATGAATTAGCAAGAAAACTATCTGATATAAATAGACAAATATATTTAGTTTGCGTGCAAAACAAAATTATATTACTTGGAATAATTTATTTAATAATATTTGCAATTATATCATTTTATGTTATAAAAGAGGCAAATAATAATATGATAGAAATAACATCAGCAATGGATCAAATATTAAAAGATCCTGAAAAACAAGTAGAAATTTCAAATGATTTAGTTATACTAGAAAATAGATTAAACAATATAAGAGTAGACTTAGTTACAAGCCAAAGCAAAGCAAGAGAAGCAATGCAAAAAAAGAATGACCTAATAATGTATATGGCACATGACTTAAAAACTCCACTAACATCTATTATAGGATATTTAACACTAATTACAGATGAAAAGCAAATGCCAGAAGAACTAAAAGAAAAATACTTAAAAATAGTACTAAAAAAGTCATTAAGAGTAGAAGAACTAATAAATCAATTTTTTGATATAACAAGATACAACTTGCAAGACATGCCAATTATAAAACAAGATATAGACATTGCCATATTATTATCGCAACTAGTAGATGAATGTTATCCAATGCTACAAGAAAAATCCTTAATATGCAAACAAAATATACCAAGCAACATATATTTTAAAGGTGATGGAGATAAACTAGCAAGAGCATTTGCAAACTTATTAAAAAATGCAATAAGCTACAGTTATGAAAATACACAGATACTAATAGATCTACAAAGTTCAAAAGATAAAATACAAATTACTTTCAAAAACAAAGGTGATAAAATACCAGAATACAAATTAGAAAAAATATTTGAAAAATTCTACAGAATAGATGAAGCAAGAACAACAAGCACAGGAGGAGCAGGATTAGGACTAGCAATAACAAAACAAATAATAGAGTTACACGGAGGAATAATTTACGCAAAAAATAATAATGAATTTATCGAGTTTTGTATAGAATTTTATAAACAATAGGGGAGAGAAAATGAAAAAAATATATATTTTACTAATGCATACAAATACTATACCTTCTAAAATAATAAAAGCAGCAACAAAATATAGATATACCCATGTAGGTATCTCTTTAGAAAAAGAATGCAATACAATATATAGTTTTGGAAGAAGAAAGTTTAATTCTATACTAAATGCAGGATTTTCCATAGAATTAAGGAATGGAGAATTTTTCAAAAAGTTCAAAAATACAAGATGTAAAATATATGAAGTAGAAATTACAGAAGAACAATACAAAAAAGTCCAAAAAACTATAGAACAGATGGCACAAAATATGGACAAATACAAGTATGATTACATAGGAATAGTACCAAGATTTTTAGGAATACCATTAATATTTAAAAACAGATATGTATGTAGTTATTTTGTTGCATATGTCCTAGAAAAAGCAAAAATTCACAAATTTAATAAAAAGCCATATTTCATAAAACCAAAAGACTTTGAAAATATAGAAGGATTTAAAAAAATATATGAAGGAAAATATTCACAATAGTATAGAATTTTAGCCGTTGTTTAGATAGCATAGATTACTACTACATTTGTATAACAATCTCTTTGAACATTTTTATATAAAAACTAAAATAAGAAACCTTACAAAATTGTAAGGTTTTTGTAAGGTTAATCTATGGCAGTTGCTTTAGAATTTAGCTATAATATATACAGAGTTAGAAAGGAGTTTTTTAAATGGAGAAAATTTTAGAGGTAAGGAACATAGAAAAATATTATGGCACAAAATCAAATTTAAGTAAAGCAATAGACAATATTAGTTTTACAGTAGATAAAGGAGAATTTGTAGGAATTATGGGGGCAAGTGGTTCAGGAAAAACAACACTTTTAAATACAATTTCTACAATAGATAGAGTAACAGCTGGTCATATTATTATAAATGGTGAAGATATAACTAGACTAAGAGGAAATAAGTTAAATAAATTTAGAAGAGAAGAACTTGGATTTATTTTTCAAGATTTTAATCTTTTAGATACTCTAACTGCATATGAAAATATTGCAATAGCCCTAACAATTCAAAAGGTAAACCCAAATGAAATAGAAAAGAAGGTAAACGATATTGCTGAAAAATTAGGAATTAAAGAAATATTGAAAAAATATCCATATCAAGTATCTGGTGGACAAAAACAAAGAATAGCATCAGCAAGAGCAATTATTACAAATCCTAAACTAGTTCTTGCAGATGAACCAACAGGAGCATTAGATTCAAAATCAGCAAGACAATTACTAGAAAATTTTGAATTTTTAAATAAACATATGAAAGCAACAATATTAATGGTTACACATGATGCTTTCACAGCTTCATATGCAAGTAGAATTTTATTTATAAAAGACGGAAAAATATTTAATGAATTAATAAAAGGAAATGACACAAGAAAACAATTCTTTGAAAAAATAATAGAGGTACAAACACTTCTTGGAGGTGATTTGAACGATGTTATTTAAATTATCATTACAAAATATGAAAAAAAGTATAAAAGATTATACAATATATTTTTTAACATTAATATTAGGTGTTGCAATATTTTATATGTTTAATTCTTTAGACAGTCAGCAAGCTATGATACAAGTATCAAGTTCACAAAGAGAAATAATAAAATTGATGATTTCACTTCTAGAATTTGTTTCTGTATTTGTTGCAATTGTACTAGGACTATTAATTGTATATGCAAGCAATTTTTTAATTAATAGGAGAAAAAAAGAATTTGGTATATATATGACATTAGGAATGGGAAGAAAACAGATATCAAAAATTATTTTAGTAGAAACAATCTTAGTAGGTATTATTTCACTTGGAGTTGGCATTATAATTGGGGTATTTGCATCACAATTTATGTCTGTATTAGTTGCTAAAATGTTTGAGGCAGATATGAGTAAATTTGAATTTATTTTTTCAAAAAGTGCATGTATAAAAACGTGTATTTACTTTGCTATAATGTATATTGCAGTAATGTTTTTTAATACAATTACAATTTCAAGATATAAATTAATAAACTTATTAAGTGCAACAAAGAAAAATGAAAAAGTAAAAATTAAAAATCCATATTTATGCATACTAGTTTTTATAATAGGAGTAACTATATTATCATATGCATATTGGAAAGTAACAAAAGGAATAAATACTTTAAGTACAGCAGACAAATTATTAGAACCAATACTAATGGGTGTAATAAGTACTATACTAATATTTTGGTCTTTATCAGGTTTTATATTACAATTAATACAAAGTATGAAAAAGATATATTATAAAGATACAAATATGTTTATATTAAGGCAATTAAACAATAAAATAAACACAATGGTAATGAGCATGAGTGTTATTTGTTTAATGTTATTTATGACAATTTCTATACTTTCATCTTCTCTTGCATTAAGAAATACGATGCAAAGGGAGCTAGTAGAGATGACACCAGTAGATATAAATTTAACAATGCAAGAAGAAAATATAAAATATAATAGGGAGTTAATATCAACAAAAGAGCAAAAAGAAGCTTCAAGAATAACAATTATAGAAGCACTTAAAAATAATGGGTTTGATATGAATTTGTTAAAAGATGTAGTAGAAGTACCAATTTATACAACAAGTGATTTGACACTTGAAAAGTTTTTAGAAAATAAAATAGACAGTATAAAAGAAAGATATACAATGCTCACTTATAATACATTAGAAAAAATAATAAAAATATCAGATTACAATAAAATTGCAAAATTATACAAAATAGAACAATATGATCTAAAAGATGATGAATATATATTAGTTTGCAATTTTGATAAAATAGAACAATTAAGAAATGAAGTATTAAGTGAAAGCGAAAACAAATTAAAAATAGCAGGAAAAGAATATAAATCCAAATACAATGAATGTAAAAATGGATTTATAGAAATGTCCACAAGTCATACAAATACAGGAATTATATTAGTTCCAGATAATTGTCCTTTAGAAAATGAACAAAAATTGTTAGTAGCAAATTATAATGCAAAAACAGATGAAGAAAAAGAGAAAATAGAAGCACTATTTTCAAGTAAAGATTCAGGTTTTATACAAAATTTAGCAAATAATGGATTACAAATAGATGGTATGAGCAAAATAGCATTAATAGAATCAAGTTTAGGAATAGCAACAATTGTAACATTTATAGCTATTTATTTAGGTATAATATTCTTAATAGCGAGTGTAGCAATTTTAGCACTAAAACAATTAACAGAAAGTTCAGACAACAAACAAAGATATACAATACTTAGAAAAATTGGATGTGATGAAAAAATGATAAACAAAGCATTATTCAGACAAATAGGAATATTTTTTGGATTACCATTAATACTTGCAATAATACATTCTATATTTGGAATACAATTTGCAGTAGAGTTAATGTCAGGACTTGCAAGTAGTAAAGATTTATTACCATCAGCCATAGTAACAGTGATAATAATAGGTGTAATATATGGTGCATATTTTATAGCAACATATTGTGGAAGTAAAAATATTATAAAAGAAGATTAAAAATAAAAGGGATTACATTATAATATGTAATCCCTAATAACAAGTTATTATTTTAAAAATATAGACATATACAAAGGATAATTTCTTACTTATTAAATACATCAGCTATTATATTTTCATATATAGCACCTTTATATATACCAAGATTTCCACTTATAATATCTTTTTGAGTACCTTCTTCAAGCATAGATACAAGCAAACCAGTATCATTCATATATATTTTAAATTGATTATTAATACTATTTCCCTCTAAAGGAAAATCTAAATTCCTTAAATTATAACAATAATTTATTATTCTAGCATCATGAAGCCACATTAAACTTCCTGCAAACTTTCTAGAAGAACCATTTTCAGTTACTAAGCTATATTGAAATTTTTTGTAATCTTTAGCAAGTTGTTTAGGTATAGATAAAAAGCATTCTCTAGCTTTTGCTTTTTCAGAAGAAAGGGCATATTTAGCAATAAAATCAAAACGTTTATCTATTGAAAGAAACTTTAAAGCAGTTCTAGCACGAGGACAGTTTTGGATTTCATCTAAAAAAATTATTGTTTCATTTGGTACTAAATTAACATTTGGAATATTTAATGTAATTTGTTTTATAATTGTTTCAGGATCTAAATCTCCATTGAATATATCTTTATATGAAGGCATTTCATCAAAATTCATATAGATATAATTTGTATAATTATTTCTTGCAAATTTATCTATAATATATGTTTTTCCTACTTGCCTTGCACCCTTTACAACTAAACACATCTTATCTTTTTTGTTTTTCCATTTAAGTAATTCAGTTTCAATTTTTCTTTTTAACATATTAATCACCTACAAATATATTAGAATAAAAAAAGAAATGTACAATACATTATGCAAGTTTTTACGGCGAATGTTATTAATATTAGTAAAAAGCATACTTGAAAAAAATTATTTTTTATTATAGAATAAAAACAATTAAAAAGTAGAGGGAATAGAAAATTATGAAAATAGCAAATAATTGGAAAGATTATGAAATATTAGATATGGCAAATGGAGAAAAATTAGAAAAATGGAAAGATATTATTTTAATAAGGCCAGATCCACAAATAATATGGCCTAATAAGACTTATCCACAAATATGGAAAAATGCAAATGCCACATATAATAGGAGTAAAACAGGAGGAGGAAGCTGGGAATATAAAAAAGAAGTACCTAAAAATTGGCAAATAAAATATAAGGACCTAACATTTAACATAAAACCTATGGGATTTAAACATACAGGTTTATTTCCAGAACAAGCAGTTAATTGGGATTGGATGATAGATAAAATACAAAAAGAAAAAAGAGAAATTAAAGTATTAAATTTATTTGCATATACAGGAGGAGCGACAGTAGCATGTGCATATGCAGGTGCTAGTGTTTGTCATGTAGATAGTTCAAAAGGAATGGTAACATGGGCAAAAGAAAATATAATATCATCTGGTTTAGAAAAAAGACCAGTAAGATATATAATAGATGATGTAGTAAAATTTGTAAATAGGGAAATAAGAAGAGCAAATAAATATGATGCAATAATAATGGATCCACCATCATATGGAAGAGGAGCTAATAAAGAAGTATGGAAATTTGAAGAAAACATATCAGATTTAGTAAGTCTATGCACAAAAGTATTATCAGAAAAACCATTATTCTTCTTAATAAACTCGTATACAACTGGAATATCATCAAAAGTATTAGAAAATATACTAAAATTAAACATAAACGCAAAATACAAAGGAAAATATGAATCAGGTGAAATAGGATTGCCAATGTCTAATTCAGAACTTATATTGCCATGTGGAATATATGCAAGATGGGAGGCATAAAATGCAAGATTTAAAAATTATATATGAAGATAACCACATAATAGTAGTAGAAAAAATACCAAACATACCATCACAAGCCGATAAAACAAACGACATTGATATGCTAACAATTATAAAAGAATATATAAAAGAAAAATATAATAAACCTGGAAATGTATATTTAGGGCTAATACACAGACTAGATAGGCCAGTAGGTGGAGTTATGGTATTTGCCAAAACATCCAAATCAGCAGCAAGACTTAGTGAACAAGTACGAAACAAAACATTCAAAAAAACATATTTAACAGTAGTAAATGGGGAATTGAAAGAGCCAAAAGGAATATTTGAAGATTATCTATTAAAAAACGAAAGAAATAATATAAGTAAAGTAGTACAAGAAGGAACAAAAAACGCAAAATATGCAAAATTAGATTATGAAGTAATAAAATATAATAGCCAAATCAATTTATCAGTATTAAAAATAAATTTACATACAGGAAGACATCATCAAATAAGAGTACAACTATCTAGTAGAAACCACAGTATATATGCAGACCACAAATATGGAACAAGGGGAAGAGGAAAACAAATTGCACTATGGGCATACAGTTTGCAAATAATACATCCAATAACAAAACAAGAACTTATATTTTATAGTATACCAGAAAAAATAGGAACGTGGAAAATATTAGAAGGAGAAGAAATAAAGTAGAATAAAAAACATGTATGAATTCAATACATGTTTTGTTCTTATATCTATTTTATATAAAGCATAGTACGAAATCCGCGATCAGTGTGAGTACCGCTTACACAGGCTGCTCCACGATAACATGCAGGAGTAACAGAATTTGCATATGCATAACTACCGCCACGAACAGTATAAGTAGATAAAGTTGAATTATTGTAGGTAATACCTTTATAAAAAGCAGATTCAATTGTCCATTCAGCTAAATTTCCTGCTATATCATATAAATTTTTTTGTTGTACCTGTTGTGTTGAACCAGTAGTTAATAATACACGAGAATTATTAGAAGTAGCGGTTAATTCTGATGTACTTTTAAATCCATCTGTTTTACCATCTATAGCTACATTTGTATAATAACCTCTAAGTCCTGTTAATGATATATTCAAAAAATTTCCCCAAGATGATGTTAGTACATCTATATTACTATCTTGCATAAATTTCATCATTACATCCCAACCGAGTTCCTGTTACTAATCCACTATCAACAAAATTATGATTTTCATACATTCTTCTTGTCATTTCTAAAGCAGTTTCATAATCAGCATGATAATAAGGAATACTATTTGCTTTTTCTACAATATTTCCAGTTGCATTATTATTTCCATTTATTATTAATGTTCCAGTTCGTCTAGCTGTAAAACTGTAATTTTGAGATCCCCAATTATTTAAACCTGCTGATACTGTAACTTGCTCGAATAAAGAAGCATTATTATTAAAAGTCACACTATTATCAAATGTAGCAGTTTCCTCATTATATGTTGATACACTAGCCTCATATCTTCCAATATAAAATCCACCATATTTTTCTACTTGTGAATATTCTGCAGAATTTGTTTGCGTATCCCATTCAGATTGATCTTTTCCGCCAATCTATTTTTTTATAGTCTTCAATTTTACATGGTATCCATACAAATTGATTTCCTTTTAATTTCACAGCATAATCATGACTAGTTTTATCTATAGAACTAGACTCATATTTATCAGCTTCGTTATCAGATATAACTACACCATCTTTTATTTTTCCTCCAACATAGTAAAAGCCGATAGGAACAGGAACAGTTTCACCATCACCAGTTGCAACAGCATAAACAGAAGAAACTTTTTTAGAAGAAATAATTTCCTTTCCATCATCAGTAGATACATATATTGGAGTTGTAGTAGTCCATTCATTAGGAGATTTAACAATAGTTCCAGCAGCTGTTTCAGGAGTATTATCTTGTAAAAGTTTTTCATCAAGTGTATTATACAATTTTTCTAATTCTTCTTGCTCAATGTTTTGTTCACTTAAATATTTATTGCTAGCTTGCCCGTGCTTTATCAATTAAATCACCATTAAAAACAAAATTAATTACAACTCCAGCTAATATAAGTAATAAAATAATAGTAATAACTAAAGCAATTAATGTAATAGCAACATTATTTTTTAAATTTAATTTCATATAATTAGTATTATTTGAGTGTATTTGTTTGTTCATTTTATCAAACTCCTTTGTATTTTTAATTATGTTTTCCTATTTGCAAAAATATATTCATATTATATATATAATAGCATTTTAAGTCAACGAGAAATCCTATAATAGAATAAAAAAAGCATTTTAATGTATACACGAATTTTCATAAAATATGAGTGTATAAAGTTTCTACTAAGTAAAATGCAAGAACTGTATGTAAACAGTGGGAAAGGTTTGTTTTATTGAAAGCTAGGATACATTATATAAATTTATGAAGATTGAAAAATATTATATGAAACTGCAAACTCGATTTTACGAATAGTAAAAAAGGTTTTTCAAATATAGTTTCAAAAATGTGGATTAAATCTGATATAAAATTGCAACATAGAAAAGTTGAGGAGAGATACAAATGATAGATAAGATTTGTGAAAACCTTACAAATAAGATTAGAAAAGATAATCCAGAAATAGACGATGAAAAGGCAGAAATTATAGATTATGGAATTCATCTTATTTTTGGAGAAATACCAAAGTTTTTCATTATAATGGGGATTGCCTATTTGCTAGGAGTATTTAAACTCACATTGCTTACATATTTATTATTAATGCCATTTAGAGGAACATCAGGAGGATTTCATTTAAAGACACATATAGGATGTATAATTGGAACTACCATATTTTATTCTGGAACAGTTCTTTTGAGTAAATATTTGGTATTAGGGATTACTGTAAAATATATTGTTACTTTTATTATTTGGCTGTTTGGAATGATAATGGTAACTTTATATGCACCAGCAGATACAGAAAATGTTCCTATTATTGGTAAAAAGGAAAGAAGAAATAAAAAAGTACTATCATATATTACTTTAACATTAAGTATAGTGGCATCTATATTTATAAAAAATGTAACTATTTCAAATATATTAATGTATGGAATGTTATTACAGAGTATATCTATTAGTAGGTTTGCGTATAAGTTAACTAATAATAAATATGGATATGAAATGTATAATGTTTCAGAAAATCTAGTTTAGTACAATAATATCAGCCGGCGATATTTTGTATATACATATTACAAACGAAAGGAGAATTCTTATGTTAAAAATGTTAGCTAAAGTTGCAGAAAAATATGCAAAATCAACAAACACAGCTTGCTACTTCTTTACATTACTTCATCAACCAAAAATGCCTGCATCTTTAATAAAAAAAGACTAATTTTAAATGTAAAAATGACCTTGATATAGATTAAAGAAGATAGTTTAAGCTATCTTCTTTTTGCTTTTATTAGTCTTGTCATACATTTCTAATTGTTCTATAAAAAAGTCATCATTTTTAGTAGTAAATAAGTTTAAATTTTTATTTCTTTTCATAATTTCTCTTGCTTCCCATAAGCCTAATCCAGAATTATTAGGTTTTGAAGAATAGCCTTTTTCAAATATCATGTCTGTATCTATATCTTTTTCAGAATATGTATTTTCTATAATTACTAATTGTCTATTTCTAGAAGCATCATTTCTCATTTCTACATTTATTATTTTTTTATCACATACACAACTTGCTTCTATTGCATTATCTAACAATATTCCTAAAACTCTAGTAAGTTCATATATTTTCATATTAACATTATTTAAGTCTAGAAATACATTTAAATTAATTTTTATACCAAGTCCATCAGCTTTGTGGTATTTAGAAGCAAGAAGACTATATATAGCAGGGTTATTTATTACTTCTGGACTTAATGTTGTTAGGTTGTTAACTTTTTGGCAGTCACCAAGTAGTTGAGAATAGTATTCTTGTAAACCATTAACATCTTTAGTAGAAACATATCCGGCCGATTGCTTGAACTATATTACTAAAATCATGTTTAAAAGCTCTAACATTGTCATGTAATATTTTTAAAGATTTATTATATAGCTTTGCTTGTTCTAAACTTTGAGTTGTAATTTCTAATTTTGTAGTTCGTGTTAAACTATATAAGCTTATGAAAAAATAGGTTAGTGAACATATAGTACTTAAGTAAATTAGTAGTAATGGCAAATTATTACTATAAGAATTTAAATATACTTGTACAATGATTGCTATTATACCAAAAGCGAAATTTGTAGTTAAAATTATTTTATTTCTTTTATCCATAAAGTCTAGTAAAGAAATATTTAAGTTAAATTTTTTTGATAATATATAAATTAGATACATTCCAAAATAAACCGAAAATATTATTGATTCTCTGTAAATTGGAATTGTAGTTATTTGTTCATAAGTTAAGTCAAAAAGAAAAATATAAATATTTGTAAATAATAGTTCAATAATTAAGCCAATCAACATAGGAAGTATTTCAGCAATAAAACTTTTAATTAAAGTAGTTTTGAATATTACTATCATCAATAAAGGATTAAGCAATAGACGTATTAAATATCTATATGGATCAGGAACAAAAAAGTTTAAAAATATAGCTATTGAAGATAGTGAAAATACATATAAAACCCTTTGTTTTGTGTTAGATTGTACATTTAGTATATTAAAAGCTAAAAGCATAGAAGTAGTTATTTCTATAAAAATAAATGGTATACCAAATAATTTTATTAAACCTTCATTAGGCGTTGCTAACGCATTCCAAATTGTTTGTAAAATTTCCATAATTGTTTAAAACCTCCATAAAATAATTTTTATATTTAGGTCCAATGTAGCATTCATTTTCATCAAACCTAATAACATTATTTGTAGCTTCTACATTAGTTATATTATTTATATTTGCAATATAAGATTTATGACAACGTACGAAGCTATCTGATAAACTATTTTGTATTTTAGAAAAAGAAGAATAGGTTTCAAATTGATCTGTATTTGTATACACAACAACCTTCATACCATCCTTCTTTATAAAATGAATATCATCTTGGTTTATAATACTCTTATTACTTAATTTGAGATATTTTTTAGGAGTATTATAGATATCATCAAATAAACGAACAATAGTATCTTCTAGTCGTTCGGTTGTTATTGGTTTAGCCAAGTAGTCGAAAGTTTTTACTTTATAAGCAACCATAGCATATTCCAAATGACCAGTTGTAAAAATAATATACACTTTTTTATTACATTGTCTAACTTTTGCAGCAAGTTCAATACCTGAAATAGTAGATTGTAAATTAATATCGAGGATCAAAACATTAACTGTATTGTTCCTCACATAAGAAAGCACATCATCGGCACTATCAGATTTAAAAGCAATTTGTGCATCAAAATCGTGCTTAAGAAATAAAGAGTTTAACATTTTTTCGAATCGGTCTAAAACACTTAAATTGTCATCACATAAAACAAAGTTTAACATATTTTTTTTCCTCCGTACATTATATTTGAAAACAAGATAAAATTACCTATATTTTCCAATTATCAAATATAAATCAAAAAATTCAGATTGTCAAGAGAAAAATTGGCGAATTATAAAAAAAAAAGAAAAAAAGGGTAGAAAATAAAAGAAAATCAAGCTGTTCAAATACTAAACCAATACTAGAAATTAGCAAAGTTAATATAAAATTTAAGTAAGTAAAAATAGTTAAGATATTATTATAAAATGGAATGTAGTAGTAAAGAGGAGAGGAAAACATCTCAAATATATACTAAACTACAGGACGTAATACAAAAACAATAAAAAAGTAATATAAATGTTATAGAAAAATAGATTATTATCATATATAATAATAAAAATAATATTGACAAAAACAAACAAAAGTTTTATAATGTCCATGAATCTAAAAAGGAGTAAACTTATGAAGGAAGAAAAATCAAGAGTTAATACTAATGATAATATTAAAATGACGACTGAGGAAGCTATTGAATTAATTGATATACTAAAAGAGCGAGTGAGTGATATAACTTTAAAATTTCCTAAGATAGGTGATAAAATAGAATTTGAAGTACAAGCAGTAAAAGATGGAAAGAAGTTTATAGTAAATATAAACAGGGGAAAAATAGATATAAAAAAATGCACATATCAAGGAAGGACATATATAAACAGTATTGCTTTACTAAGACTAGATGTAACAGATTCTTTTCATATTAATCCTGATGGAACAAAAATACAAGGTCCACATTTACATATTTATAGTGAAGAAAATGAAATGAGAGAAGCTATTCAATTTGATATAAAAAGTGATGATTTATATGATTATTGTTTAGGATTTTTTAGAAAGTTCAATATATTAGAAGAAAGCAGTGGAATATTATATCAAATGGAAATGGAATTATAAGGAGGAAAATATGTGTTTTAAATTAGATCCAATAGAATTAAAGGAAAAATATGTAAAATGGTTAGAAGACGAAATAGTTGTAAATAAAATAGGGGAATATTTAGAAATTACTAGTCCATTTTTAGATAGATATAATGATTACTTGCAAGTGTATGCAAAATTAGAAGCTGATAGTGAAATAATAGTAACAGATGATTCTTATGTAATAAACAATTTGCGAATGTCTGGAATAGATATAAATAGTGCTAAAAGAAAACAACTATTAGAAAGTTTCTTAAATAAATATAGTGTAAAAATGGATAATGATGCATTAGTTATAAAATCAGGAATTGAAGATTTTCCACAGAAGATATTATTTTTAATGCAAGCTATGCTAAATATTGATGATATGTTTATGCTTTCTCAAAATAAAGTAGCTTCAATATTTTTAGAAGATGTAACTGAATTTCTAGACAAAAAAGATATATTTTATAGTAAAGATGTAAACTTTATAGGAAAATCAGGATTTTTATATTCATATGAATACCTTCTTCAAAGGACAAAAAATAAACCAGAAAGATTGTGTAAGGTTATAAATAATCCTAATAAGCAAAATTTTCAAAATACTATTTTTATGTGGAATGATACGAAAGAAACAAGAGATAAAGACAGTCAATTAATTGTATTTTTAAATGATGAGAACAAAATTGAAGCTAGTGTTATTAATGGATTCAAAAATTACAATGTAAATACAATTTATTGGACAGAAAGGGAAAATTATTTGGAACTTTTAGGTGCATAAGTCATAAAAAATAAATAATATAATGTAGTAAATGAGGATTGATACATTTGTATATTATAATTTGAAAAGACGAACAAATAAACAAAATCACATCTCTGCTGACCAATAGAGATGTGACTATTTTTTATAACAACTTTGGTAACCATATTTGATGGTTCCTTATTTTCTATAATTATTATAATATATAAAATTAGTAATGTAAATCTTTTTATAAGGAGTTGTTTAATATACAAAAATTCAATGATAATCAAGAAAAAAAGAAAGTTTTAGAAAGAGCAATTTTAATAAGTGTTTAATGAGAAAGAATTTGATATAGAGGAAACCGAAAAGCCAGATTTCCTTGTAACCAATAAAAAGTTTCAAGAAAAATTTGGTGTAGAAGTTACTGAATTATTTATAAATCAAAGCAGTGCAAGAATAAAGAAAATACCTAATTATATAGGCCAAATATAAATGGCGAAGACGAAAGAAGGTATAAAACAAAAGAGGATATTACAAATTTGTATATTGTATGTATATTGTGTGCATATTACGAAGTAGTTTTTGACAACTTTTATCAGCTTTTAATGACTTTTATAAAAATAAAAAAAAGCAGTAATCGAAATAGATTACCGCTTTGTATATAGGCTTCCCGCCTCTTGCCCCAAAGGGCACTTTTTTATCTTTTTGAAAACTGTGGTGCACGTCTTGCTTTTTTAAGACCGTATTTTTTTCTTTCTTTCATACGTGGATCTCTTGTTAAATATCCATTTACTTTTAAAGTAGGTCTATATTCATTATTAGCTTGTAGTAAAGCTCTAGAAATTCCATGTCTTATTGCTCCTGCTTGACCTGTGTATCCGCCACCTACAACTTTACAAATAACATCATATTTTGAAAGAGTATTAGTAGCACTTAGTGGTTGTCTTACTATAACTTTTAATGTTTCTAAACCAAAGTATTCATCTATATTTTTTCCATTTATTGTTATAATACCAGTTCCTTCAACTAGTCTTACTCTAGAAATAGAACTTTTTCTTCTACCTGTACCATAGAACATTATTTTTTCTGATTTTGCTTTAGGCATTTAAATTTCCTCCTTAAATTTTAGAATTCCCATTTTTCAGGTTTTTGAGCTTGATTTTCATGTTCAGCTCCTGCATATAATCTTAGTTTTTTTATTGTTTGTCTTCCTAAACTATTTTTTGGAAGCATTCCTTTTACAGCTAGCATTAATGCTTTTTCAGGTTTGTTGTTTAACATATCTCTTGCAACAACTTCTTTCATTCCACCTATGTATCCAGAATGATGTCTATATATTTTTTGATCTAGTTTATGACCTGTTAAAATAACTTTACTGCAATTTATAATAATTACATGATCACCTACATCTAAATTTGGTGTAAAAGTTGGTTTGTGTTTTCCACGTAATAATTTAGCTGCTTCTGTTGCGACTCTACCTAAAGGTTTACCATCAGCATCAATTATGTACCATTTTCTTTCAATATCATCTTTTTTTATACTATATGTTGTGTTATTCATGGTATTAAATACCCTCCATTTCATTTATTTTATTAAAAATATTGTTCTAAGATTATGAAAATAAACTACCGGGGAGAAGTTTATTTTTTATTCTAAAACAATAATTTGCGTAATTATTCTATTACAAAACAAGTAAAAAGTCAATATTTCTGCAAAAAAAACTTGACAAAAGCAAAAAAATAGTGTAAAGTATATTAGCATTACAAAAGAGAGGTAATAGTTATGGAAAAAAATGTTAAGGTTAGTATGTTATGTCAGATTTATGGCAAACTTTTAACCGAAAAACAGTATAATTTCTTGGATGATTACTATAATAATGATTTTTCTTTATCTGAAATTGCTGAAAATTATGGAATTACTAGGCAAGCAGTAAGAGATAATATTGTGAAGGGGGAAAATAAACTTTTCGAATATGAAGAAAAGCTAGGTATTATGAAAAAGACAATTAATCAAGAACAACAAATAGTAAAAATACTATCTGAGTTAGGAAAAATTCAAACTAAAGACTCTGACAAAAAAATTGCTAGCATTTTAGAAAATGTGAAAAAAGAATTAAACTGTTTAGTTTAATTTAAAAGGAGGAAGATATGGCTTTTGAGGGATTATCTTCAAGACTTCAAGAAATAACAAGAAAATTCAAAGGAAAAGCAAGAATTACAGAAACAGATTTAAAAGAAATGTTAAGAGAAGTAAAACTTGCATTATTAGAGGCAGATGTAAATTATAAAATAGTAAAAGATTTTACTACTACAATTAATGAAAAAGCATTAGGCCAAGACGTACTAAAATCTTTAACACCAGGTCAACAAGTAATAAAAATAGTAAAAGATGAACTAGTAGAGTTATTAGGAGGAACAGAAAGTAAAATTAACTTTACTCCAAATCCTCCTACTGTAATTATGTTAGTAGGACTTCAAGGTTCACGGAAAAACAACAACAGCAGGTAAACTTGCTAATCTTTTACGAAAACAAGGAAAAAAACCATTACTAGTAGCATGTGATGTATATAGACCAGCAGCTATTAAACAACTTCAAGTAGTTGGTTCACAATTAAATATACCTGTATATTCAAATGAAGCTTCAAAAGATGTTGTACATATTGCAAAACAGGCAATGAATCTTGCAATGTCAAAATTAAATGATGTAATTATAATAGATACAGCAGGAAGACTTCATATAGACAGTGAACTTATGGAAGAACTTAAAAATTTGAAAAGTAATATAAAACCACATGAAATACTTCTAGTAGTAGATGCAATGACAGGTCAAGATGCAGTAAATGTAGCAACATCTTTTAATGAAGCAGTTGGAATAGATGGTGTAATTCTTACAAAACTAGATGGAGATACACGTGGTGGTGCTGCGTTATCTGTAAAAAAAGTAACTATGCGTCCAATAAAATTTGTGGGTGCAGGTGAAAAATTAAGCGATATAGAAGTATTTCATCCAGATAGAATGGCATCTAGAATATTGGGAATGGGTGATATGCTTTCTATAATAGAAAAAGCAGAAGAAGCTTTCGATGAAGAAGAAGCATTAAAATTAGAAAAAAAGCTAAGAAAGCAAGAATTTGACTTAGATGACTACTTAATGCAATTAAGACAAATAAAAAAGATGGGTTCTTTCTCTTCTATTTTAAAAATGATACCAGGAATGAATAAACTAAAAGATGTAGAAGTAGATGATAAGGAATTTGTAAAAATAGAGGCAATAATATGCTCTATGACAAAGAAAGAAAAGAAGAATCCCAAAATTTTAAATGGAAGTAGACGAAAAAGAATTGCAAATGGCTCAGGAGTTACTGTTCAAGATGTTAACAAATTTATGAATTCTTTTACAATGACACAAAAAATGATGAAAAAGATGCAAAATGAGAAAGGATTTAAAAATATGTTAAAAGGAATAGATAAAAATGACCTGAAGAATTTTAAAATATAGTTATTAAATTTAAATTATATATAAACAATTTATAGGAGGTGAAAATTGTAATGGTAAAAATAAGATTAAAAAGAGTAGGTGCAAAAAAA
Organism: uncultured Clostridium sp.; assembly: GCA_948468275.1. Classification (GTDB taxonomy): domain Bacteria; phylum Bacillota; class Clostridia; order TANB77; family CAG-508; genus RGIG8482. The sequence goes on from CAOKHI010000015.1 coordinate 26,146, forward strand.
GCTCCATTCTATCACATTGTAGTAGCAGATTCTAGATCTCCAAGAGATGGAAAAATAATTGAACAAATAGGTACATATAACCCAATGACAGATCCATCTACAATAGTATTAGACAAAGAAAAAGTTGCAGATTGGATACAAAAAGGAGCAAAGCCAACAGATACAGTAAAAGCTCTAATAGAAAAAGCTAACTAGGAGGCAAAATATGAAAGAAATTCTAGAAGTAATTATAAAAAATTTGGTAGATGATGTAAAAAGTGTTTCAGTAGAAGAAACACAAAATGATAAATCTATAAATTTGCAAGTAAGAGTATCTGAAAAAGATATGGGAAAAGTAATAGGTAAACAAGGCAGAATTGCTAAATCAATAAGAACTGTTGTAAAAGCTATTGCTGCAAAAGAAAATAAGAAAATAAATATTGAATTTGTAGGTTAAAGTATGAAACAGTTATTAGAAATTGGTAAAATAGTTAATACATATGGTATAAAAGGCTTTTTAAAAGTAGTTCCATATACAGATAACATTAAACGATTTGAAGATTTAAAAACAATATATATACAAGTAAAAAATGATTTACAAGAATTTACTATAGAAGAAGTAAAATACAATAAAAATTTAGTTATGATTAAGTTAAAAGGCATAGATGATATAAATATTGCCCAAAATTATAAAAACTATTATATAAAAATAGATAGGCAATATGCAGTAGAATTACCCGAAGATTCATATTTTATAATAGACTTAATAGGAATAGAAGTATTTACAGATACAAATAGAAATCTTGGTAAAATAGAGGATGTATTTAGAACAGGAAGTAATGATGTATATGTTGTAAAAGATGAAAAAGGAAAACAAATCCTATTGCCAGCAATTGGGGAAGTTATTAAAGAGGTAGATATACAAAATAAAAAAATGGTAGTACATCTTATTGCAGGATTAGAATAGGAGAAAAAATGAAATTTGATGTTTTAACACTTTTTCCAGAAATGTTTGAATTGCTTAATAAAAGTGTAATTGGAAAAGCAATAGAAAAGGGAATAATAGATATAAATCTTATAAATATTAGGGATTTTTCTAAAGATAAACATAGAAAAGTTGATGATACACCATATGGTGGTGGTGCTGGAATGGTAATAAGACCAGATGTAGTATATGATGCATATACATCTATAAAAGATAAAAATGCAAAAGTTATATATTTATCACCACAGGGGCAAGTATTGAACCAAAAAAAAGTAGAAGATTTAAGCAAACAAGAACATATTATTCTTCTTTGTGGACATTATGAGGGTATAGACCAAAGGGTAATAGATGAAATTGTTGATGAAGAAATTTCAATAGGGGATTATGTATTGACAGGTGGAGAAATTCCTGCAATAGTACTAATAGATACTGTATCTAGATATGTTGATGGAGTTCTTAATAAAGAATCTATTAAAGAAGAATCATTTTCAAATGGATTATTAGAATACCCACAATACACAAGACCAGAAGTTTTTTGTGGCAAAAAAGTACCAGAGGTATTAATATCAGGTCACCATGAAAATATTCGCAATTGGAGAAGAAATGAAGCAATAAAGTATACTTATATGAAAAGACCAGAACTTTTAAAGGATGTAGAAATTGAGTTTAGGAGTTAAATGTTGTAATTAAAAATATTACACATTAGGCTTACAAAAAAAGGAGGAAAGTTTTACAAATGGATATTATAAAATCAATAGAACATGAACAATTAAAAAATAAGATTCCAGTATTGGATGTTGGAAATACAGTAAGAGTTCATGTTAGAATTAAAGAAGGAAACAGAGAAAGAATACAAGTATTCGAAGGAATTATAATTAAAAAACAAGGTGGAGGATTAAACGAAACATTTACAGTAAGAAGAATATCATATGGTGTAGGTGTAGAAAAAACATTTTTAATTCATTCTCCACTAGTTGAAAAAGTAGAAGTAGTAAGGGTAGGAAAAGCAAGACGTGCTAAACTATACTATTTAAGAGATAGAGTAGGAAAAGCATCTAAGACAAAAGAAAAATTAGGTGCAAGAATTGAAAATAAAGAAATAATAATAAAAGAAGAAATGAATGCAGATGTTGTAGCAGAAGAAGCAAGTGTAGCACCAGAGGAAGCACCAGCAATTGAAACACAAGAAGTTGTAACACAAGAAGTTGTTGATACAGTAAAAGAAGAAGCAACACAAACAGTAGCAGAAGCACCAGTAGTAGAAGAAAAAGAAGCTATTGAAGAAGACAAAAAAGAAGAAACAGCTGAATAAAATAATAGTTTTTTAAATACAAATTTAAGAAGCAAAAATTCCAGTGATAAATCACTGGATTTTTGTTGTAAATTATTTTTTTATACTAACAGTATTTATATAAAAAACCGCATTTTTCATCTTTACAAATTTGTTATCTAGCAAATTCAGATTTACTAACATGTGCATATTTTTTTAATTTTTCATATACTAATGCATTAACAGTTCCAGAAGAAAAATTACCGTTTTTGTCTTTTTTACCAGCAGGAACACCTGTTAATACTTCAATACCTTCTTCTATCGAAGAAACAGCATATATATGGAATTTTCCATCTTTTACAGCATCAATAATTTCATCAGATAAACTTAAATTATCTATATTTTGTACAGGTATCATTACACCATGATTTCCATCAAGCCCACGCATTTTACATATTTGATAAAATCCTTCTATTTTAGGATTAACTCCACCAATTGGTTGAATTTCACCTTTTTGATTAACAGAACCAGTTACAGCAATAGCCTGATTTATTGGAACACCAGATAAACTAGAAAGTAGGGCATATAGTTCTGTGCTAGATGCACTATCTCCATCAACACCATTATATAATTGCTCAAAACAAATACTAGCCGTTAAAGATAAAGGAATATCTTGTGCAAACATTTCACCTAAATATCCACTAAGTATATATACACCTTTTGAATGTGATGAACCAGAAAGTTCAACTTCTCTTTCTATATTTATAATGCCACTTTTACCTGTATACGTATTTGCAGTAATTTTAGATGGTTTTCCAAAACAATAATCTCCAACAGTCATTACAGTTAATCCATTAATTTGTCCAACCTTAAATCCATCTGTACTAATTAATAAAGTATTATCTTTTATCATTTCAGTATATCTTGAATCATATTTTTTAACTCTATCAATACGTTCTTCTAAAGTCTTATTTACAAATTCAGCTGTAACTACTTTAGATTTTGCAAGTTTTGCCCAAGTACATGCTTCTGCAATTATCTCTGTTAAATCATTAAAACGAGTAGAAAGTTTTTTCTTACTATCAGAAAGTTTAGATGCATATTCGACTATTTTTGCAACAGCAGTTTTATCTAAAGGAGGAAGTTCTTCTTGTTCACAAAAACCATGTATAAATCTAGCAAGTTTCAACATATTATCATTTGTTTTTGGAGCATCATCTTCAAATTCTACTTTAACTTTGAATAACTTTTTAAAATCTATATCCATAGCTAACAAAGTATGATATATATTAGAATTTCCAATTAAAATAACTTTTAAATCTAATGGTATAGGCTGAGGTTTTAAAGATACCATTACCATTGAACTACGTTGGTCCACAGAATTTTCTATATTAATTTCCTTTATTCTTAGAGCTTTTTTTAATGCATCATAACACATTGGGTTAGATAATAAATCTTTTGCTTGCAAAATAATATAACCACCATTTGCTTTATGAAGTAGACCAGGTTTTAGCATAGTATAATCTGTTTTTAGTGAACCATAATAATTTTCATATTCTAATTTACCAAATAAATTATGATATGAATAATTTGAATCCATAACAACAGGAGTACCTTCTGTATTGCTATTGTCTATAAATAAATTTACTCTATAATTTAACCAAGGCTGTTTTGGCTCTTGTCTTGGACCATTTTGAGGTATATTTTGTACATTTGAATTATTTTGAGCATCTAAAAACAAAGGAACATTTTTTAGAATATCCTTTTTTATATTATCTAAAAATTTACTAATAGTTTTATTTCTTTTATATTTAGATTTTATATAATTTATATGAACATTAATAGTAAGTAAAGCAACATTAGATTGCCATTCTTCAATTTTTTTATCAGATGCTCTTTCAATAGCTTTAATTTCACTAATTACAGAAATTATTTGTTCTTGAACAATACTTGATTTTTCTTCAAAATCCTTTTTTATATTTTCATCTAATTTTTCAAATTCTTCTTCTTCAATTGTTTTTCCATCTACAACAGGCATCATATAAATACCATTTTGGGCAGTTTTTACTTGAAAACCATGTTTCATAGATTCTTTATTTAATTTTTCTAAAAGAACAGAACGTTTTTGCTCGAATTCTTGTTTAATTAAAGTTTTTTCTTTTTCAAAATCATCATTACTAAATGTTTTATTAATATCTGCTTTTACATCCTTTATAAATTGTTGCATATCTTCCTTAAATTCTTTACCAAGACCAGCATGAAGAGATAGCGCAATAGGTTCATTTGGATTATCGAAATTATAAATATAGCACCAGTCTAAAGGAGCTTTTTTCTTTTTAGATATTTTATCTAAATAGTTTTTAGCATACATAGTTTTTCCAACACCATCAGGACCTTCAATAAATAAGTTATAACCTTTAACATCTACAGATAGGCCAAATTCAAAAGCTTTTATACCTCTATCTTGTCCAATACCTGTATTAATAGAATCAAGTTCTTGTGTTGTATCAAATTTAAAAATATTTGGATCACAATAATCCTTTAATTGCTTATAATTTAATTCGTTTTTTTTCATTCGTCCTTCTCCTTTTAAAATAAATTAATTTAAAAATATTTAGTCATAATAATAGCATTCTCATTTTGAGAATAATAATTCTTTCTTAAACCAATTTTTTTAAAATTATATTTTTCATATAATTTAATAGCATTTGTATTTTTATCACTAACCTCAAGTGTTAAAGAGGATAAACCTTCTTTTTTAGAAAGTTCAATTAGTTTTTCTAAAAGTAAACTACCAATGCCTAAACATCGTTTATCTGTTCTAGTTACAATATTTGTTATATGTATATCATCAACACAAATCCAAATTCCTGCAAAACCAACAATTTCATCATCTATTTTTGCAACAATGTATTTAGAATTAGGATTTTCTAATTCACTACAAAAAACATTAAAACTCCAGAAATCATCAAATTTAGAAGATAATATATCTTTAATACTTAATAAATCAGATAAAGTCATGTCAGTTATTTTTATTTGCATTTTTTTCCTCCAATATAATTTCTGCACTAGATTTTTTTAAATATAAAGCAGATAGGGGATAGTTACAAACTTCATCATTTTTAAAAATATTAAATGCAGCAGTTCCAATGTTTATAGCATTTAAATCATTAGAATGCATATCACATGTAAAATTGGCATTTTCCTTCAAAACAGATTTTAACACATCTTTATAAACTATGCTACCATTTCCGACAAAAGATATAGGTTTGTTACAATTTTTTAATATATTTGTAATATAATTAATATTATCTGATAAATATTCCCCCATTTGAACATATTTGCCATTTGCATTTTCAAACAAAGCATAATAAACATTATCATTTTTAGCATCAATTAAAGAACATATATAACCATTATTTTTAACATTATAAGCAAGTCCTAATAAAGAACTAATTCCAACACAAGGTTTGCAAGTAACATCACAAAAAGCCTTTATAGTAGAAATACCTATACGGATTCCTGTAAAAGAGCCAGGACCTTTATCACAAGCAAACAAGTCTATATCACCTAAAGACAAATTAGTATCCTTAAATGCTTGTTTTATTTGAGGCATAAGTTTAACACTGTGGGTATAGCCATCCTTTACAGATATTTCTTTTATAACAGTATTATCATCTAATACAGCAACAGAGCAGACATCAGATGCAGTATCGATACTTAAAATTTTCATAAACAATTACTCCTTACTTAAATTTTCAATTATATTTTTATATTTATTACTATTAGAATCAATATTTAAAACACGTACATGTTCATTATCTAAATCTCTACTAAAACAGATATGAATATAATTATTAGGAAGAGCTTCTTTAATAATTTCGCCCCATTCAATAATACAAATTCCTTTTTCAAAATATTCATCTCCACCAATAGCATAAAATTCATCACAGCAAGACAATCTATAAACATCAAAATGATAAATATTTATTTCATTTTTCTTATATTCATTAACAATAGTAAAAGTAGGGCTAGACACATCATCTTCTAGTCCAAAATACGACAAAAAACCATAAGTAAACTTAGTCTTACCAGAGCCCAAATCGCCGTGACAAAACAACAACATCACCAACCTCTAAAAAACTAGCAAGCTTGTAAGCTATATTCATAGTATCCTTTTCAGAATTAGAAATAAAAGTAAACATAAAAAACCATCCTTATAATTAATATACAACTATTTTAACATTATTAAAAGCTAATGTAAATTTATAAAGAGGAAATTTGCAAAAATATTGTAAGTAAATAAAAATTATGTTCTATCTTTAGTAAAAAAGCATATTTTTGTAGATGAGATACTATGGATAAAAAACGTGAAGCTTAACTACGGGAGGATTAATTTAAAAAAATTCACCAAAAACATTGACAAACAGTTATCAATAATTTATAATTTTAAATGTACAAAAAATGCAGGTGTAGTTCAATGGTAGAATTCCAGCCTTCCAAGCTGGCTATGCGGGTTCGATTCCCGCTACCTGCTCCAGTTTATAACAACTTACGAACTATAAAGTTTGTGAGTTGTTTTTTGTATATATAAACTAAAAAATGTTCTCTTTTTGGAAAGGAGGGCATTTTTTGTGTTTGAATTTGAAATATTACAAGAATTAGAGCCAAATGCTGAAATACTAAAAATAATAAAAGATTATGAATATACAGTTAAAAATGGCAGAATTAAGCATTTAAAAGCTACTAATTTGCAATTTATTGAACCAACTGAATATTTAATTACACATCGATCTACTCTTACTATACTCGAATATAAAGTAAATGAAATTTCAAATAAGAACTTTTACATTAAAGAACATAAACAAAAGTATAACTTAAAAGAAATTAAACAAATTCTCATAAAATTAAAAATCTAAGGAGCAAAAATAGAAAGAGAAATAAAAAAATCAAAACTAGGGGGGACAAAACGTCTATAAGTGAGCTATTAAATAGAGGGGGTAATATTTTATGAGATGTGGAGTTTATGTAAGAGTGTCAACAGATGACCAAAGAGATAATGGTTACTCTATTGATTCACAGTTACGAATGATAAAAGAATATTGTGAAAAGAACGATTACGATATTGTAGATGTATATAATGATGCAGGGCATTCTGGAAAAGATTTAATGCGACCAGAAATGCAAAGACTTTTAAAAGATATTAAATCACAAAAAATCGAAGTAATAGTTGCTATTAAAGTAGATAGATTAACTAGAAATAACTATGATGGCTTTTGGCTTTTAAACTATTGTGAAGAACATGATGTTAAAATAGAACTTATTTTAGAGCCTTATGATGTATCTACTGCAAATGGCGAGATGATATTTGGAATGAATTTAGTATTTGGACAAAGAGAAAGAAAAGAAATTGGAGCAAGAACAAAAAGAGCAATGGAAGAAATGGCATTAGAAAAAGTACATCCAGCAAAAGCACCTTATGGCTATATTAGAAATGTAGAAACAGGTCATTTAGAAGTAGAACCAATTGAAGCACAAGTTATTAAAGAAATATTTGAACTATGTAAGCAAGGGAATTCAAGTAGAAGAATTGCAACAGTTATGAAAGATAGCAATGCTTATTTAAAAACAGGAAAATGGACAAGTGATAGAATTTATAAAATACTTACTAATTCTATTTATATTGGCATATTTGAATATGGTAAATATTGTAGAAAACCACAAGATATATTAAGAGTAGAAAACTATTGTGAACCAATTATAGATATAGAAACATGGAATATAACAAGAAAGGTCTTAGAAAGAAATAAACACTCAAACTATGGAGAACATATACATTTATTTACTGGGATTGTGAGATGTCCTACTTGTGGAAAAATACTGTCTTCTACAAATTCTTTTAAATATAGTGGAACACCAAAAGAAAAAGTTTACTATCATTTAACTTGCAAAAATCCTAATTGTAAATCAAAAGGATTACATTATAGTTCAGATAAAATAGAACAAAAATTAGTTAGAGTTTTAAATGAATTAACAAGATATATGTATGAGATGGATAGTGAAATTATAGTATGTAATTCAACTAAAACAAAAGACATTAAAAATATAGAAAAAGCAATTGAAAAACTAAAAATGCAAGAGAAAAAGTTAGTGGATTTATATTTGAGTTCAACCTTAAATGTAGAAACAATTAACCATAAAAATGATGTAATTAAAAAAGAAATTGAAAACTTGAGGAAGAAAAAACAACAAATTGATCCAAATAATGATTTTAAAGACTATACCATAGAACTATTAAAAAAGTTAGATTGTAATGTAGAAAATGGCGAAGTTATATCTAATAACAAAATTGCATTTACATTTATTTTTAATAGTCTAAAACGAAAAACAAAACAAGAATTAATAAAAAGATTAATTGATTGTATAGAAATAAAAAGAAACAAAAATTATGATATTGAAATTACAAATCTTAAATTTACAGAAGAGTTTACTTCAAAAAGTAGCAAAGCATATATAAAATATTTATATGAAATTTTGCAAAAAAATAACATTGGATTTATTTATAAAGAAGCAATTGATAGTACAGAATTAGAAAAATTAAAAGAGGAGTATTTTGTATTTTCTGATGTAAAAATTGGAGAATATTCAAAAGAAGAATTAGAAAAATATGTAGAATTATTGCAAGAGCATTTTTATACAGATGGAGTTATAAATTGCCCATATATTGAAAACGGAAATATGATAGATAGTTTAACATTAATACCAAAAAATATAAGCAAAAAGGTTAAGGAGTAAGCAAATTATGAAGCATCTTAATAAAGAAAATATAGGCAAAAATCAAGTAGAAACAGTAGAGCAATTTAAAGTACTTTCATATCTAAAAAACACATTTAATCTTGATGAAATAGAACTATATTTATATGACAAAAGTACTATAAAGTTAATTGATAAAAATAAAGTACAGGCATATTTTAAATATGATAGACAAACTAAAAAAGTATAATTTTACGAAAAAATACATTCAAAAAATAAACTAGAAAGATGAGGTTTAGCAAAAAAACTTGTCCCAGCAAGCACTGAATTTGGATATACGCCAAATTCAAATATGGGGACTTCGTCCCCAAAAATAAAAATAAGAAAGAAGGAAAGATTATGAATAATGAAAAAGTAAATTATTTAATTGATATAATAAAAAATATGGATATAGAAAATAAATTAAGACTTGCAATATGTATGAGCGATAATTATAGTTATACTAATTTAAAATATGATAAAACACAAATGTATAAATATTTTGATAATTTACTAAAAGAAATTAATATAGAATACAGAACAACAACTGTTAATTTTGCAAACTATCCTTACATAATGTTTGCTATATCAAAAGTTATGGAAATGGATTCAGTAGAACAAAACAGAGTAGCATTATATTTGTTTAATAGTATCAGTTATAAAATAAAAAATTATAAAACTCTTGACAATAAAGAACAAATGTTTTAAGATATATACAATAAGAAAAGGACGTGAGATTATGGAAGAAAATCAATTAATAATTCAAAATGAAATTGCTATAGAAGATATAAAAAATTTAATATACACAATAAGAGGAAAACAAGTAATGCTAGACAGTGATGTGGCAAGATTATATAATTATCAAACAAAAAGAGTAAATGAAACTGTAAGTAGAAATAAAAAGAGGTTTCCAGAAAATTTCTGTTTTCAATTAACCGAAGAAGAAGTCAAAAATTTAAAAAGGCAAGCTACAATTCTAAATTTAGATCAGGAAAATAACTGGTCGCAAATTGCGGCCAGTTCAAAAAGTGAAAATAGTAAACATAGAGGAAAGAAATATGTACCTTATGTATTTACAGAACAAGGAATAGCTATGTTATCAGGTTTGTTGAAAAACGATATAGCTATTCAAGTCAGTATAAATATTATGAATGCATTTGTTGAAATGAGAAAGTTTCTAATGATTAATGGACAAGTATTTGACAGACTAACAAATGTAGAACATAAATTATTAGATCATGACCAAAAATTTGATGTAGTATTTGACCAATTACAACTGAAAGAAAATATCAAACAAAGAATATTTTTTGATGGTCAAATCTATGATGCATATAGCTTAATTGTGGATATTATAAAAAAAGCAAATAACAAGATTTTGATTATAGATAATTATATTGACGATAGTGTTTTAAAAATGTTATCTAAAAAGAAAAACAACGTAGAAACTGTTATTCTAACATCTGACAAAAGCAATATTGAAAATTTAGATGTTAAAAAATTTAATAAAGAATATCCTATTTTAAAAGTTGCTAAAACGAATAAATTCCATGATAGATTTATTGTAATAGATAACAAGGAGATGTATCATCTAGGTGCTTCTATAAAAGATTTAGGTAAAAAATGTTTTGGAATTAACAAAATAGAAGATATGGAAATTATAGAAAAGATTATCAATTTATAAAATCAAAAGTAACGAATAATAATTAAATTAATATAGTTTTTTAAAATGGTTGAAAAAACATATAAATGAAGATATAATAAATGTGAAAGGCAGTGCAAAATTATGGAAGATATAGAATTAAAAGATATAAGTATAACTGAATTTGAAAAAGAAGTATATTCATATTATTTACAAATATTTCCTGAAGATGAAAGAAAACCATTAGAATTAATACAATCATCTTGTGAAAAGAAATATACAAAGATTATAGAAATTTTATATAAAAGTGAATTAGTAGGTTTTATGCTATTAAATAGGGTTAAAAACAAGGGGTATGCTGTTTTAGATTATTTAGCGATATTACCACAATATAGAAATAGTAAATTTGGTACTAAAGCATTACAAATTTTATTAGAGCAAGAAAAAGAAAGCAGAGGTATTTTTATAGAAATTGAAAAAGTTGGATTAGGTAAAGATACAGAAGAAAATTTATTAAGAGAAAAGAGAAGAAATTTTTATAAAAAAATAGGCTTTAAAAAATTAAATTTTGATTTATTTTTATTTGATGTTATATATACACCTTATTTATTTTCAAATATAAAAGATAATGAAGATATGATTATTGATGAAATATTAAATATTTATGAAGCAATATCAGGAAAAGAGAGAATAGAACAAAATTGTAAGATATTGAAGAAGTTAAGATTTGAGGAAATAAGCAAAAATAATATAAAGATAGCAGCAAGAGTACAATATGAGATTTTTCCTAATTCAAGTGCATATTCAGTATATAAATCGAAAATTGCAGGAGAAAGAAAAGATTTATACATAGGATATATAGCTTATATAGGAAATATACCAGTTGGTGTAACAGGTATTTATGAAATTCCAGAATATTCAGATACTGTATGGTTAAGTTGGTTTGGAATAAAGAAAGAATATCGAAAATTGGGATATGGAAAGCAAATATTAGATTATACAATTGAAAAGGCAAAGAATCTAAATAAAAAGTACTTGAGATTATATACTTTTGAAATTTGGAATAGTGAAGCACAGTCATTTTACAAAAGAAATATGGATTTAGGAGAATACTATTATAATGATAAAGAACATAAAGAGGTATTTGATGGAAAACCAAAGATATTTAGTATAAGTATATGTAGTGAAAAAGTGAGATTATGGAATAACAAGTTTATAAACATATCAGAAGATGAAGATTCTCATGAAAAAAGCATACTCATGATGAAAAAAGATGGAATCATAGATTAATAAAGGAATGTGGAGGTAGACAATATTGAATAACCTAAAAAAGCAAATAGTATTTAGTGATTATGATGGTACAATATATATAACAGAAGAAAATATGTTAACAAATGTAAAATCCATTAAAGAATATAGAAATTTAGGTGGAAAATTTGTAATTGTCACAGGTAGGAGTAAAACAAGCGTTAGTAATGTAATAAAACAATATAATATTCCTTATGACTATATAATTTCAAATAATGGAGCAGTAATTTATAATAGTGATATGCAAAAAATATATGAACAATCAATTGATATACATATTTCAAATAAAATAATAGATTATTTAAATACTAAGGAAAATATAGAAATATTTTTTTATGATGATGAAGATAAAGTAAAATATCATAATCAAAAACTATTGAAATTACGAATAAAAACATCTGATTATAAATTAGCTCAAAATATTGAAGATGAGATAAATAGTATGTTTAACGAGTATATTAAAGCACATTCAGCATTTCCAGGCATGTATTATGATAATCATGATTTTGTAATAGTCGATATTGTTTCAGTAAATGCTGGAAAGGAAAATGCAATAAAAAAATTATTGGAGATATTAGATATAGAAAAAGAACAAGTAGCTACAATTGGAGATGGAAGAAATGATATTGCAATGATAAAAGAATATAATGGATATTCAATGGAAACTGCTGAGATTGACGTAAAAAAATCTTCTAGTAAAATTTTTAAAAGTGTATCAGATGCATTGCAATATTTAAGAAAATAGAAAAATATTATAAAATAAAGACTTTGGAATTTTTTCGTTAGTTCAAAACCATTGAAGGAGTAAGTATAAAAAGTCAT
>CAOKHI010000016.1 GCA_948468275.1 uncultured Clostridium sp.
TGACTTTTTATACTTACTCCTTCAATGGTTTTGAACTAACGAAAAAATTCTTGAAAAACGTTCATAAATAAAAAAGAAAATGAATATTACTTCAAAAAAGTGCAGTTGGACGAAAACGCCACTGCTCATTTTATTTGAATGTCTAAAAATTTATGCTAACGCAATTTTTTTATTGCAGTTTTTGGAATGCATAAATTTTTAGAAAATAACAATATAAATTAATAAACTAAATTTTTATATAAGAAAAAGACAAACATACTTGTTCATCTTTTCCTAAAACCTAGCTTCTTGTTATTTTACCTTGTTGTATAGTTAATGTTTATTTGTTATTATTTTCAGTCGATACTTTTGTGACAGCATCTTCTTCAGTTATCTCTTAATTTTCAATATCTGATGTGGATGATGTTCGAATGCTTTATCGTAAAGGAAGAGCTGGTAGAACTCCAATACTGTTTGGCAAAGAAACACCAAAAACAAGTTTGCTTACCATTGGTATCCACAGTGATGATGATGGACTTGCAACTATCTTTACAGATTTTACAGGTGCTAAAGCTCCACGGGAACCTTGGGATTCAAGATTAAAGTCTGAAGAAGAAAAAATAGAGGCTAAACAGTTCTGGAGTAATCATGCTTTAGTTTATGATGAGTCTGCGATTGACTCTGAAAGAAATTGAATCTATAATCTAAAGGCAAGGCAGACAAATGTCTGCCTTGGTCCTTGTATAATAGGAAATATATACAAAAGAGGAATATAGAAGAGAGCCACAAAAATAAACCAAATTATATACTATTTTAAAAGAATGACAACCATATTTGCATAAAATAAGTGATTGCATTGATAATTAGGTGCTTTTATGCTATTATGGTTCTAAATAGAAATTAGAGGTATATATGAAAAGAGAAGAAAAAATAAAGTTAGAACAATTATTTAAAATAATGAAACAAGGAAATAATGAAGTTATTCAAGAACTTTATAAAAGATATAATAAAATAGTATATGGAATAGCTTTTAGTATATTAAAAAATAAAGAAGATTCAGAGGATGTAGTACAAAAAGTATTTCTAAAACTACACAACATAGATGAAAGAAAATTACCAAAGGAAAAAGCAGGAACTTGGCTATATTCAGTAACTAAGAATGAAGCATTGACAATATTAAGAAAAAAATATGATGATATAAGTTTAGAAAACATTTATAACTGTGAAAATGCTAATGATGAAATAAGTGACTTTATTGATAAGGAATCATATAACAAAATAATTAGTAAATTAAGTGAAAAGGAACAAAAAGTAGTTTCATTAAAAATACTATCAAACTTAACTTTTGAAGAAATATCAGAAGTATTAGGAGAATCTATTAATACTGTTAAATGGAGATATTATAAAGCTATTTATACACTAAAAATAGCTTTAAGTAATTTAGGTATGTTTATAATAACATTTATATTAGGAATAGCAACTTTAAAAGAACAAAAGAAAGAAGAAACTATTATTAAAGAAGAGCAAAATTTTGATAATAATCTAATTGCAGAAGATACAGAAAAAACAGAAAAAACAGAAAATAACAAATTTAATACAAATGAAGTAATACAAGATAATGAGAATACAAATTCTTTTGAAAATGTTGTAATAGAAGATACAAATATAAATATAACAAATTATTTAAGTATTGGTATGTTTAGCATTTCTGCTATATTTTTAATAATAACAATAATTTTTACAATTTTTTTAGCAAAACACCAACTAAAAGGAGGGAAAAAAACATCTAAATAATAGAAAGGTAAAAGGTGAGTGTATGAAAAAGAAAAAGATTTTAATTATAGCAATAATTGTATTATTAGTAATATTGTTATTTCCTATTCCAATGAAGTTAAAGGATGGTGGAAGCATTGAATTTAAGGCACTATTATATAGTGTTACAAAATATCATAAATTGGCTCTAGAAAATTCAGATAAAGAATATATTGATGGTTTAGGAATTAAAATTTTAGGAAAAGAAGTATATAATAGTATAGATAAAAAAGTAGAAGAAATCCCATATTATTATAATACTGGAAATATAAAAACAGTAATGTCATTAGAAGATGAGATAAATAAGGACAATGATGTAATTTGGTGTGGTACATTTCAATTAATTTGGAATGATTTAAAAAATGATTTAGCAAAACAAAATATTATATTTACACCTCAATTAGATGTAGTAGAAAACTTAAATAAAGAAACTTTTACAATAGATGATTTATCAGAAAAATATTATTATAAAAAAGTTGGTTCTCCATCTTTACAATTAAAAGAAGAAGTTGAGAAAGCAATAAAAGAAAAATTTAACGAAACAAGCGATATATTAGATGATTTTGAGTGGGAAAACAGAGACTCAAAAGATTATTTCTTATATGCAATGTTAAAGAAAAACTTTGAGTTTGAAAAAGAATTTGAAGAATTTGAAAATGGAGAATTTGGAAATTATAAAAATGTAGAGTATTTTGGAATTAAAAAGGAAAGTAAAAGTGATGAAATAAGAAAACAAGTAGAAGTTTTATATTATAATTCAAAAGACGATTTTGCAATTAAATTAAAAACAAAACAAGAAGATGAAGTTATTTTATGTAAGAATCCAAAAGGGAATACATTTAATAAAATATATCAAAACATTGAGCAACAAAAAAATACATTTATAGGTAATAAAAAAATACAAGAAGGAGAATTATTAAAGCTTCCAAATATAAAATTAAAAGAAAAAACAGAATTTACTGAAATACAAAATAAACCATTTTATTTTTCAAATAAAGATGAGTATGAAATTGAAAAGGCATTACAAACAATAGAGTTTGAGTTAGATAAATCAGGAGGAAAAATTAAAAGTGAAGCTGGAATGATGGTAAAGTATGAATCAGCAATAATGCTTGATGAAATTAGAGAATTTTCAGTTGATGATACATTTGCAATATTCTTAATAGAAAAAGAAAAGAAAAAACCATATTTTGCAGGAAAAATATCAGATATATCAAAAGTGCAAAACGATGTAGTAAAGCCTAATAATATAGAAGAACAAAATAAAACGAGCCAATTAGCTCAAATGTATATTAACATGGTAGAAGATATAATGGGAAAAGATCAGGCCTTGCAGGAAAATACCAAATTTTTAGCAATTGACTTTTCGAATTTTAGAAGACCTTTAACAGAAAAAGAAAAAACAGAAAAATATAATATGCCTAATTTTAATACAAAAGAAGAGAAAGAAGAATGGGAAAAAGCGATAAAAAGTAAACCAATAGATAATAAAACAAAAAGCGAAATAATAGAATATCTAAAAGAAAAATACCAGAATCTAGAAATAAAACAAAGTACATTTGAAGAATTAGTAGAACAAGGATTAGCAACAAAAGACCAAGGCGTAAAAGAGGGGATTATTATACGTGTTTCAAGTATTCCAGAAATAATAGAAGAAAATAAAGCAAGCCTTGAATTAACAAAATATAGAGGTCCATTAGGTGCTTATTTTATCGAATATGAAATGCAATATAAAAATAACAAATGGCAATTAAAAACAATATCAGAAGCTATTAGTTAAATAATGGTATAAAGAAAAGGCTAAATATAAAAATTCCGTTCTCCAAGGCGTTTAAGAGAAGTTGGTTTTAATAAATAACGTAACACACTGTACTTTTTACAAGAAATTTGACGCCTCCTAGCTAGCAGGTCGAACTCGTTTTTAATATTTATATTTAGCCTTTTGTAGAAAGTTTCGTACAAAAAAACGTTATCTAGTAACAAATATAAGTGTAAAATTTAAAGGCAGACTAGAAATAGTTTGCTTTTTAATGTATAATAGTAGTGATAATTGCAATAAGGTTATATATAACGTATAATTTATTGAATAAAAAATAATGAAACATAATAATAAAAAGAATTTAGATGAAATTTTAGACAAAAAACTTGTTAGAAAAATAAAAAAATAATAATGTAAATTTTTATTTACAGGAGAAATATATGATAAGAAAGTTTGAAGACAACGACATAAATGATATAATGCAAATATGGAAAGATGAAAATATAAAAGCTCATGAGTTTATTTTAAAGGAATATTGGGAAAGTAATTATAACTTTGTAAAAGAAATTATACCAAATGCAGAAATATATGTTTATGTAATTAAAGAAAAAATTGTAGGATTTCTTGGATTAGATAATAATTATATTGAAGGAATATTTGTTGATACTAATAATCAATATAATGGAATTGGAACCTCTTTATTAAATAAAGCAAAAGAAAATAAAAGTAGTTTGATATTAAAGGTATATAAGAAAAATATAAATGCTATAAATTTTTATAAAAAGAATGATTTTGTAATTACAAACGAAAATATAGATAAAAATACAAATGAAATAGAATATACAATGACTTGGAATAAATAAGAAAACAATTACAAATTTTTTATGATGGTATTTATGAAAAAATTATTGATGGTGAAAAATCGTAAAAAGTATAACTGAAACCATAATTTTAAAAGACTAAAAAATAAAATAGGAGGCATAATGAAAAAAAATAGGGAAAAAAAGATAAAGATAAGTCTAATAACTTTAGTGATAGTAATACTTATTGCCATAGTAATAAGTGTTATGATAAAGTATCATGTAGAAGGTGAAACTAATATGCCATTTAATTTATCAAAAATAATGATAATAAGCAATGCACAGGGAATTTCAAATGAAGATAATAATAACAAATGGAATCTAGATTGCTTACAAAATAATGATATTTATATAGAAATTACAAAAAATAAAAATTATACAAAAACAGAAATAATAGATAAAATCTTATTAGATAATTTTAATGTTGAGAAATTTCCTCAAAAAGGAAAAGTATATGCGTATAAGCCAAATTATGATGATAATGGTGTATTTGTAACTTCAGAAGAATGTAAAATAATAGATAAATTAGAATATATAGGTAGTGAAAAATCTAACATAAATAATTTAGAAATTGCAAATCAAGGAGGATTAATATTACTAAGGTATACAAATGAAGATTTAGGTAACTATACTTCTAATGAAGATATAGAAATAAAACATGATGGAACATTACTTAGTAAAATAGGAATAAATAATGAGGAAATTAAATATAATATATCATTTGATATATCTATAATCTTAAAATCAGAAAAAATATATAAGGCAAATATAAAATTACAAATGCCAGCGGGAAATATAATACAAGAAGGAACATCAAATTACACAAAAACAGATTTTAAAGATGTAATATTTAAAAGGCAATAAAATTTAAATTTCCTATTGCTAAAAACAAATTTTAAGTATATAATTTTAAATGGTATGAGATAACCTTACATTTGTATGGAGAACAATGCCAATAAAAAGCTATGAACCTTGTCAGGTCCGGAAGGAAGCAGCAATAAGTAGTATATTTTATGTGGTAATTGTTTTCCATAGAGATGTAAGAAATAAACTCACACCATTTTTAATATTAAGAGGTGAACATAGTGGAATATACAGCATTATATAGAAAGTTTAGACCATTAACATTTGAGGAAATGGTAGGACAAGAACATATTACCAAAACTTTAAAAAATCAAATAATAGCAGATAGAATAGGGCATGCATATTTATTTAATGGAGGAAGAGGAACAGGAAAAACATCTGCTGCAAAAGTGTTTGCAAGAGCTATAAACTGTCAAAATCCAAAAGATGGAGAACCTTGTAATGAATGTGAGATTTGTAAAGCAATAATTTCAGGTTCATTAACAGATGTAGTAGAAATGGATGCTGCTTCAAATAATAGTGTAGAAGATATACGTTCAATTAGAGAAGAGGTAAATTTTTTGCCAACACTTGCTAAATACAGAATATATATAATAGATGAAGTACATATGTTATCAACAGGAGCATTTAATGCATTATTAAAAACATTAGAAGAACCACCATCACATGTAAAATTTATACTTGCGACAACAGAGCCACAAAAATTACCAGCAACAATATTATCAAGATGTCAAAGATTTGATTTTAAAAGAATATCTAATGATAATATTATAAAAAGATTAAAAATAGTTTGTAGTAGCAGTAATATACAAATAACACATGAGGCATTAAAAATAATAGCAATACTATCAGAAGGGGCTCTAAGAGATGCTTTGAGTATACTAGAACGATGCATACAAGATGGAATAGATAATATAGATGAGGATAAAGTAAAAGAGTTAGTAGGAATTCCAAAACTTGAATTTGTAAATAGAATTGTAAAAAATATTATTGATTATAATGTAGAAAATTCATTAGAAGAATTAGAAAAGGTTTTAGACGATGGTAAGGACTTAAACAATTTATTATGGGAGATAATAAAATATATAAAAGATATTTTATTATATAAAACAAGTAAAAAATTAGAGATATATTCAAATGATGAAATTGAGCAGATAGAAGAATTAGCTAATAAAGCATCAAAAGAGCGATTAATAAATTTAATTTATTCATTATCAGAAATTGAGAACAATATAAAATGGTCATCACAAAAAAACATAATGTTACAAGCAGGAATAATAAAATTATGCACAAATGTAGAAAATGATGGAATACAAGAATTAAAGAAAAAGGTAGAAGATTTAGAACAAAAAATAAAAAATGTAAAATCAATACCTGTATCAGCAAATGTTAATAATAATAATTTAGTAGTACAGCAAAACAATAAACCAATAGCAAAGAACCAAAGTCCAAAAGTAGATACATCAAACATAAAATCAGAAGATTACTGGCCAAAAGTTTTAGAACAACTAAAAACAAATGGCAAAATGATTTTATACTCAAATTTGATGAATACAAAAGCAAGGCAAATAGATGATTTAACAGTAGAAATAATATTTACAAATGGCCTAACTACATTTGGAAAAAATTTATTAGAAACACCAGAAAATATGAATGAACTAGTAAAATTAATATCAATGCAAGCAGGAAAACAAATGAGAGTAAAATATATAGATGCAAAACAAGTTAAGGTAAAAAAAGAAAGTACATTAGAGGATATGGTAAAAGATTTAGATATACCAATAAATATAATTGATTAATAAAAAGGAGGAAATAGTAAAATGGCAAAAAGAGGAGGATTCCCAGGAATGGGTGGAGGATTCGGAGGAATGAATCTAAACAATTTAATGAAAGAAGCAAAAAAAATGCAAGCAGATATAGAAAAATCTCAAGAAGAGTTAACTAAAAAAGAATTTGAGGCAACAGCAGGAGGAGGAGCTATAACAGTAAAAGTATCTGGTGACAAAGTTTTAAAAGAAATACAAATAAAAAAGGAAGTAGTAGATCCAGATGATGTAGAAATGTTACAAGATTTAATCTTAACATGTACAAATGAAGCTTTAAGAAAAGTAGATGTAGCAAGTGCTGCAAGCATGGGAAAATATAATATACCAGGATTAATGTAAAAAAAGGATGTGCAGTAAGAAATGTCTTATTATTCACCATCAATAGAAAAATTAGTAGAAGCATTTGAAAAATTACCAAGCATAGGTCATAAAACAGCAGTAAGATTAGCATTTCATATATTAGATTTAAGTAATGAAGAAACAAATGAATTTATATCATCTATAACAAACGCAAAACAAAGTTTAAAGTTTTGTTCAAAATGCTATAATATATCAGATACAGATCCATGTCCAATATGTACAAATCAAAAAAGAGATCAATCTATAATATGTGTTGTAGAAGATGTAAAAGATATAATAGCAATGGAGAAAACACACGAATTTAAAGGGGTATATCATGTATTACATGGTTCTATATCTCCTATGAATGGGATAGGACCAGATGATATAAAGTTAAAAGAATTAATTTCTAGATTACAACCAGATATAGTAAAAGAAATAATACTTGCAACTAATCCAAGAGTAGAAGGAGAAGCAACAGCAATGTATATTTCAAAACTTGTAAAACCATTAGGAATAAAGGTAACAAGAATAGCACATGGAATTCCAGTGGGGGGAGATTTAGAATATACAGATGAAATAACATTAACAAAAGCATTAGAAGGACGACGTGAATTATAAAAGAAACAGCCCTCCCCATTTTAGGGAGGGCTAAAATACACACTCTAATTCAAGAGGTGCAACAAAGAGGATCAATTCAAAGATTTCTCTTTTTCTTTAACGTAAACTACTGAACGGTTTACCATTTTTGCATAAAGCTTAACTGACTGTTGATGGTTTTTCAATATTCCAAGTGAACAAGCTTCGAGTTGCTGTGCATCTAACTTAAAAAGATTAAAAACATTAAGTTTGGTTGCAGCATCTAGGCAGTGCTTCTGTATTGCCCAATTTACAAGCCGTAAAAAATAATTTAGTTCATCATGTAAAATGAATGCTAAAATATCAGCAGAAGCTTTTTTTAGTTCACCTTCTGTCATTTCAGTGTGCTTACGTAAGCAGAATTTGTTTTCGATTGATTTATCCATGGTAAATCCTCCTATGTATTATTATAATATAAGTGTAACAAATTTCTACCGAAAAGTCAATTTATGTAAATTAAATTTTCAGTAGAAATTTGATAAAAGCTGATTATAGAAATAATATTATATAGTAACATGTATAATATAGATTTGACATAAAAATGAAAACCACCTCATATTATATAAAGGTGGTTTAGTTTATGAATTTAGATAATCTTTCTGGCAGTGAACTTGTTTTACTTGCAAGTTTTTTTGCTATATATATTAGTCAAGGTTTAACTCCTGAGCAAGTTGGCACTTTGGCTGACTTCTTTAGTGCTTTAGGAGATAATTTAGCTTTGCTTTCTTCTTAAGAAATTTGATTTAAAGATTCTAATTCTAGTAATTCATTCCATCTTTCATCAACTTCTTTTTGAAATTCTTCTATCATCCATTCATTACCAGTTTTAAACATATGTTTAAAACGTTTTTGTGGTCTTAAAAATTCTTCTATAGGTAACTTTTTAGCTGGTTTATAATTTATCTTATACTTTCCATCTATTACTTCATATAAAGGCCAATAGCAAGTTTCAACAGCAAGCTTATTAATTTGCATAAGCATATCTGTTGGATATCCCCAACCTCTAGGACAAGGTGAAAGGACATTAAGAAAACATGCACCTTCTGTATAAATAGCTTTTTCAGATTTTTCATATAGATCCTTAAAATTATTTATAGCAATAGTTTGAGCAACATATGGTAAATGATGAGAAACCATAATTTTGGCTAAATCCTTTCTAGATTGCATCTTACCAGGAATAACACTTCCAGCAGGTGATGTTGTTGTATCTGCAAATTTAGGTGTTGCAGAAGAACGTTGAATTCCTGTATTCATATATGCACCATTATCATAACATACATATACCATATCATGGCCTCTTTCCATAGCTCCAGAAAGAGCTTGTATACCTATATCATAGGTTCCTCCATCTCCACCAAAAGATATAAATTTTGTAGTTATATTAGACAACTTATTTTGTCTTTTCATTGCTTTATAAGCAGCTTCTGCACCAGATAATGTAGATGAAGCATTCTCAAATGCAGTATGAATAAAAGAATCTGTCCATGCAGAGTATGGATAGATAAAAGTAGAAACTTCCATACAACCAGTAGCACATGCTATAACTGCATTATCTTCTTCTTTTAATGCACGTAAAACCATTCTTGCAACAGGTGGTGCACCACATCCAGCACACATTCTATGACCTGATGTAAAACGAGATGGCTTATTTGCTACTACTTCTTTTAAATTATATGCCATGTAAAAAACTCCTTTCTTTTTTAACCTCTTAATCCCATATATCTATATGGATTATCTATGTTACCAGTTTTTACAATATCTTGTAAATCATAAAAAACTTTTTCTATATCATCTGCTTTTGTATCTCTACCACCTATTCCATAAATATAGTTAACACAAGCAACAGGTGTATTATTTACATACATACCAGATGTAACATCTGAAAATAAGGCACCACCAGCAGCGTTTAAAGAATCAGCTTTATCTAAAACAGCAATAGCCCTTAATCCAGATAATGCTTTTGCAATTTCATTAGCAGGAAATGGTCTAAATACACGAATTTTTAATAGACCTGCTTTAATTCCCTTACTTCGTAATTCATCTACAACAAATTTAGTAGTACCGTGCAGTAGAATTCATACAAACTATTGCAATTTCTGCATCATCTAATTTATATTCTTCAAAGAAAGAATATTTTCTACCAGTCATTTTTTCAAAATCTTTTGCTACATCTAAAATAACTTGTTTTGCATTAACCATGGCTACAGATTGTTGTTTTTTATGTTCAAATAGATATGATTGTAAATCTAAAGGTCCCATAGCAATTTTTTCTTTATCATTTAATAAATAGTGATTAGGTTCATATTTACCAACAAAATCTTTTACTTTGTCATCTTCTATTAGTTCAATATTTTCAATAGAATGAGAAGTAATAAAACCATCTTGGCATACCATCAAAGGTAGCAAAACATCTGGATGTTCAGCAATTTTATGTGCCATAACTAAATTATCATATGCTTCTTGATTATTTTCTGAAAATAACATTATCCAACCAGCATCTCTTACACCCATAGCATCAGAATGGTCGTTATGAATATTTAAAGGACCAGATACAGCACGGTTTACTAATGACATAACAATAGGTAATCTCATGCTAGAAGCAATATAAATCATTTCCCACATATAAGATAGACCATTTGCAGAAGTAGCAGTCATAGCTCTACCACCAGCAGCTTCAGCTCCAATACAAGCACTCATAGCACTATGTTCACTTTCAACTGCAACAAATTCGGTATCTACAGTACCATTACTAACAAATGTAGAAAAATATTGTGGAATTTCAGTAGATGGAGTTATAGGAAAAGCAGCTACAACATCTGGATTTATTTGTTTCATAGCAATAGCTGCTGCCTCATTACCACTTAAACGTTCTCTAATGCTCATTTACAGATCCCTCCTCTTTCATTTCTATTGCTTTGAAAGGACATACTTTAGCACAAACGCCACATCCTTTGCAATAATCGTAATTAAAATCTTCCCTTTTTTGTTCCTTATTTACAGGAATTGCATCTTCTGGACAAACTGGGAAGCACATTCCACATTGTTTACATTTATCAGACAAAAATACAGGTTTTACAGATCGCCAATCGCCTGTTTTAAATTCTAAAGCATTACCAGCATCATAAATATTTCCACCAATAGTTAAATCTTGCCAAGGTGTAGATGCATTTATTTTATTATTTGCCATAAATTTTTCCCTCCTAAAATAATTATTGTATTTTTTTTACCTCTTTTAAAGCCATTTCTAAAGCTTTCATATTACCTTCAATAACTTCTGGTTTTTTAGCAAATTTATGCTTAAAAGAACCTTCCATATCATCTAGTAATGCTTCATCGCTCATTACACCACTAACTTTTACTATTGCAGCAAGCATTGGAGTATTAGGAAAATACTTTCCTAAAGTATCAACAGATATTTTTCTTGCATCAATAGTGTAAATTCCACCTTTATATCCATTTAATACAGTTTTTAAATATTCAGCATCTTTAGTAGTGTTTATAACAATTGCACCAGAGTCTTTTAAACCAGAAGTAACAGGTACACTTTCAAGTAAAGTATCATCAACAACTACAACATAATTAGGCTCATAAATATTACTATGAATAGTAATAGGTGTATCACTAATACGATTATAAGCAGTAATAGGAGCACCCATTCTTTCTGGACCATATTCTGGAAATCCTTGAATATATTTACCTGTATTAAATGCAGCATCAGCAAGAAGTAATGACGCTGTTTTAGCACCCTGACCACCTCTACCATGCCATCTAATTTCCACTAAATTGTTCATATTATAGAAAAACCTCCTTTTTATTAATTTATTATATAAAAATCAAATAAAGTATATGCTTAAAACAAACATATGTCAAGAAGAAAAATTACACTATATGGTCAAAAATACATGTTAATAATTATGATTTTTTAATTAAAACCGTTAGCTTGTAAGTAAAAAAGAATTAATGTTTGCTATTATGTTGAAAATTACATGTATGTATGCTATGATACAAAATAATAAAGATACAATATGTAAACAATATATGCAACTATAAAAATTTATGTAAGGAGAGTTTATGGATATAGTAGAAATTGCAAAAAAGATTGAATCTGCAGGAGGAAGACTGTATTTAGTGGGAGGAGCAATAAGAGATGAATTAATAGGAGTACAAAACCATGATAAGGATTATTGTGTTACAGGAATTTCAAAAAATACATTTATAGAACTTTTTCCGCAAGCACATATACGAGGCAAAGTATTTGAAGTATTTGATATAGATAAAACAGAATTTGCACTTGCAAGAGTGGAAAAGAAAAATGGAACAGGGCATAAAGAATTTGATATAGAAACTAGGAAAGATATTACTATACAACAAGATTTAGCAAGGAGGGATATAACAATAAATGCTATAGCAAAAGATGTTTTAACAAAAGAAATTATAGATCCATTTGGAGGTATAAAAGATATACAAAATAAAATAATAAGAGCAACAACAAAAGCATTTGTGGAAGATCCTCTAAGAGTATATAGAGTAGCAAGAATAGCAGCACAAACAGGATTTGTTGTGGAAAATAATACTATAAGTTTAATGAATTGCTTAAAAGGAGAATTAAATACTTTATCAAAAGAAAGGGTATTTGAAGAATTCAAAAAAGCATTACAAACAGATAAGCCATCAATATTTTTTGAAGTATTGAAAAAAGCAGGTGTATTAGATATACATTTTAAAGAAATATATGACCTAATTGGAGCTATACAACCAATAAAATATCATCCAGAAGGAGATAGTTATAATCATACAATGATAGTATTAGATAAATCAGCACAATTAACTAAAAAGTTAGAAATACGTTTTAGTGCATTAGTACATGACTTAGGAAAAGGAGTAACTCCAAAAGAAATGTATCCACATCACTATGGACACGATAAAAAAGGAGTAGAGTTAGTAGCAAAATTTGGAAAAAGAATAAATGCTCCACAATATTGGATATCATGTGGAAAAGTATCTGCCCAGGAACACATGAAAGGTGGATTATTTTATAAAATGAGTATACCAAAAAGAGTACAATTTATAGAGAGAATAAGTAAATCCAAACTAGGACTAGAAGGATTACAAATAGTAGTAACAGCAGATAAATATAGAAACAATGAAACAACAAAAGAAAATTTAGAGTTTGTACATATTGCAAAGCAATGTATTACACAAATAAATGGAGAATATTTAAAGCAAAAATATAATATAAAAGATGGCGTAGAATTTGGAAAAAGATTACATCAAGAACGTGTTAGTTGGATGAAGGAAAAAATAAGTAAACAAAGCTATTGAATTTGCTGATTATATAATATATAATAACAAAAACTAAAGTTTTGGAGGTAACTAATGAGGATATTAAAAAAAGATAATGGTTCAATAACATTGTTTGTACTAATTGCAATGTTGTTTTTTGGAATGTTTTTAGTAGGAATGTTTCTAATAAATGCAAATGAAGAAGCAGTAGGAACTGCACAAACAGCAAGAATAAAAGAAATATATGAACGTGGGGTTGATAATGTAGATGAGGTATATGAAACCAATAAACCTAGAAAACCAAATGCAGGAGAAGTAGTAAGAATAGAAAATAATATAAAATATACAGCAGATGGAGAAGGAAATGAAGTACCAGTACCAATAGGATTTAGTTATATAGGAGAGGGAACAAAGGAAACAGGATTTGTAATAAAAAATGATATAGATGAGAATGAATTTGTATGGATACCAACTGATTTAGTAGAATATCAAACATATAATTGGGGAGTAGGAAGTAATGATTCAACAAAATTTAGTGAATATTATACTCAAGATGTAACAAAAAATGAACAGATTATTCAAGATGTAACTGATAGTGTTAGTGATAATAATGGATATTATATAAGTAGATATGAGGCAGGAATAGCAACAAAACGAACAGATAGAACAGAAACTAGTCAAGACCAATTACCAAATCCAGTATTCAAAGCTACTACAAGTGATAAACCTATATATGCATATAACTATATAAATTGGTATGATGCAATATATATAGCTGATAACTTATATAATAAAGAAGAGGATAATGTAATAAGCAAATTAATAAATGCAAGAGGTTGGGATACAGCACTAAAGTTTATTGAAAGCATAGGAGAAGATGCTGATGCGTCATATATAAAAAATTCTACTAACAAAGGATGGTATAGTAATAATAAAGATAACAACAGTGAATTAGAAGTAGGAAAATCAGTAGATATAACGAATAAGACAATACCAAATAAATTAAAAAATATATACGACATGGGTGGAAATGTATGGGAGTGGACAGCAGGTATTTATAGAACAGATTCAAGTTCAAATGATGCACGACGGAGGTTATTTTGGATGGGCAGGTTCTGCTATTGATTATGGTGCAGGATATCCAGCTTGTTATCATAAAAACTCAAAAGCTGTTTTAGATAGTAGTGATTATGGAATGCGAATTGCATTATATTTGTAACTTGATTTTTTAGTGAGCAATAAAAAAGTTGATAAATACATAATAAAAGTGATTACATATTGTAATCACACACAAATTTTTTTAAAACCTCAACCAACTGAATTTTCTCAATGGCTTGAACTTTAGCACTTATTACTTCTGGAGAATCAGTTGGTTTTATTTCTATTTTTGTTTGGGAAATAATACTTCCTTTATCATATTCGTTATTAACAAAATGAATAGTAGGACCACTAAATTCTTCTTTAGCCTCAAAAACAGCAGTATGAACCCTCATACCATACATACCTTTTCCACCAAATTTTGGAAGAAGAGATGGATGAGTATTTATAATTTTGTAATTTTTAATTAAATTATCTCCTATCATTTTTAAGTAACCTGCAAGAACAATTAAATCAACATTATAATTTTTAAGAACATTATATAGTTCATTATCTATATCTTCTTTAGATTTACTATTAATAATATAAGTTTTTATACCACTATTTTTAGCTCTTTGCAAAGCATATGCAGAAGGGTTATCTGAAACAACCAAATTAATTTGTGCTTTCAATTCACCACTATTAATAGCATCAATAACACTTTGCAAAGTAGTACCACTACCAGATGCAAAAACTACTAAATTAAACATAACATATCTCCTTTAAAATTAGATTATTTATTAAGAATATTTCTATCCTTTTTATAAAGAACTGATATCTTTTTCCAATTCCTAATATAGCATATATGTATCTGTTAGAAGTTCATACAATTCAATACTAATTACTTCTAAATTGCCTGTATCATTTTTAGTAATATACACTAGACTTTTTGGTTGATGACAAATTGTAGAAATTTCATTAAAATTATTTCTTAAATCGGAATTTGGCCTAATAATTATCTATTTTATACATATTCTATCAAAATATAAATATATAGTCAATATTAAAAAATTTACATAATTTTCACATAACATGATTGACAAAAAAAGCTAGGTTAAATATAATATTATAACACGTTTTTTCGTATACATAAAATTTAAAGTAGCATAAAATATATAAAAACAAGGTTTATAGGTAAATCCTCTAACTAAAAACCTAAATACATTATGCAAGGAGATAATATGTTTAAAATATTAAAAAACCTAAACAAATCTGTAGCATCTGTAATAGCTATAGTAGTACTATTATGTGTGCAGGCTGCAACAGATTTAAGTTTACCAGATTATACATCTAAAATCGTAAATATTGGGATACAACAAGGAGGAATAGAAAATGTTTCACCTGCTGTAATTAGAAAATCTACGATGGAAGACTTGTTAATATTTACAAACAATGATGATGAAATTTTAGAAAATTATACTTTAATTTCAAAACAAAATTTAGAACAAGAAAAATATGAAAAATATTTAAAAAAATATCCCAATATTGAAAACGAAGAATTGTACATATTAAATAAGCTAAATAAAAAAGAACAAGAAAAATTAAATGAGATGATGGCAAAGCCACTTATGCAGTTACAATCGGTATTATCTGAACAAACATCAGAACAAATGAAATTACAGTTATTACAAAATGTTCCAAAAGAACAAAGAGAACTTATTAATAATATGAGTGTAATTGATATAATTAAAAGTTTAGATGACCAAAAAAGAAATGAAATACTAAAACAAGTTAATGAAAAGTTAGATACTATGTTAGGCTCAATAATAGAACAAGCAGCAATAAGTATGGTAAAAGAAGAGTATAAGCAAATTGGAATAGATTTAAACAAAATACAAAATGATTATATATTTATAGCAGGATTACAAATGCTTGGTATAGCATTAATTAGTATGATTGCTGCTGTGTTAATTATGTTTTTATCTTCAAAAGTAGCAGCAAGATTAGGAAGAACTTTAAGAGATAAAGTATTTGAAAAGGTACTTAGTTTTTCAACAAAAGAATTTACAGAATTTTCAACAGCATCTTTAATAACACGTAGTACAAATGATGTTCAACAAATACAAATGCTTATTTCAATGTTATTTAGAGTAGTAGTATATGCACCAATTATAGGAATAGGTGGGTTTATACGAGTATTAAATAATAGTGATAGTAGTATGGCATGGATAATAGGGCTTGCAATTATAAGTATTATTATAGTTGTAATGACATTATTTATAATTGCAATGCCAAAATTTAAAAAATTACAAAATTTAGTAGATAAATTGAATTTAGTATCAAGAGAAATATTAACAGGACTTTCAGTAATTAGAGCATTTAATAAAGAAGATAAGGAAGAAAAAAGATTTGAAAGTGCTAATAATGAACTAATGGAAGCAAACATATTTGTAAATAGAGCAATGAGTATAATGATGCCAAGCCTAATGCTTATTATGAATTCTATAATGTTACTAATTATATGGGTTGGAGGTCACAATGTAGAACAAGGAATAATGCAAGTAGGAGATATGATGGCATTTATACAATATACAATGCAAATAGTAATGAGCTTTTTAATGATTTCTATGATATCTATTATGCTACCACGTGCTGGTGTATCTGCAAATCGTATTAATGAAGTATTAGAAACACAGCCACAAATAAAAGATAAAGAAAATACAATAGAGTTTGATGAAAACAAAAAGGGATTAGTAGAATTCAGAAAAGTATCTTTTAGGTATCCAGATGCAGATACAGAAATATTAGAAGATATAGATTTTGTAGCAAAACCAGGGCAAACAACAGCACTAATAGGAAGTACAGGAAGCGGAAAATCTACTGTTGTAAATTTAATACCACGTTTTTATGATGTAACAAATGGAGAACTTTTAATAGATGGTGCAAATATTAAAGATGTACCACAAAAAGAATTAAGAAAAAAGATTGGATTTGTACCACAAAAAGGAGTACTATTTTCTGGAACAATAGAATCTAACATAAAATATGCAAACCCAGATATGAGTGATGAACAAATGGTACTTGCTGCACAAATTGCACAGGCAACAGAATTTATAGAAGAAAAAGAAGATAAATATAAATCAGAAATAGCACAAGGAGGTTCTAATGTTTCAGGAGGACAAAAGCAACGTTTATCTATAGCAAGAGCAATAGCTATGGATCCAGAAATATTTGTTTTTGATGATAGTTTTTCTGCATTAGATTTAAAAACAGATGCAAACTTAAGAGCAGCACTTACAGAAAAAACTAAAAACAAAACAGTAATAATAGTAGCACAAAGAATTAGTACAATATTAGATGCAGATCAAATAATAGTACTAGAAGAAGGAAAAATAGTAGGAAAAGGTACACATAAAGAATTAATGCAAAATTGTGAAACATATTCACAAATAGCACTATCTCAATTATCTAAAGAAGAGTTAGAATAAAAATATGTAATATAAAAAGTTATATAAAGAGATATTACAAGTTAGATAGACTATGAAAGGAGAAAAAATGGCAGATAATAAAAAAAGAGGCCCAATGGGGCATCGGTCCAATTGGAGCAGTAGAAAAGGCACAGGATTTTAAAGGAACAACTAAAAAGTTAGTAAAAGATTATTTATTCCAATATAAAGTATTAATTATTATTGTAATAGTATTTGCAATAGGAAGTACAATATTTTCTATATTAGGACCTAAAATCTTAGGTAATGCTACAACAGAAATATTTAATGGGTTAGTAAGCAAGTTATCAGGTGGCGAAGGAATAAATTTTTCTAAAATAGCAACAATATTATTAACATTGTTAGGACTATATTTAGTTAGTGCATTATTTTCACTTATTCAAGGATTTACTATGACAAGTGTTGCACAAAAACTTACATATAGATTACGTAATGATTTAATAAAAAAGATAAATAAATTACCAATGAGATATTTCGACAAAAGAACAAATGGTGAAGTTTTATCTATAATAACAAATGATATAGATACTTTAAGCCAAAATTTAAACCAAAGCATTACTCAAGTAATAACATCAATTTGCACAATAATAGGAATTTTAATAATGATGCTTTCTATAAGTTGGGAAATGACAGTAGTATCTATTATAATACTACCAATAGCATCTTTAATAGTAAAACAAATAGTAACTAGATCACAAAAATATTTTACAGCCCAACAAGAATATTTAGCAAATGTGAATGGGCAAGTAGAAGAAATATATGGTGGTCATACTATAGTAAAAGTATTTAATGCAGAAGAAGGAGCATTAGAAGAATTTAAAAAAGCAAATAAAGAGTTATATAAATCAGGATGGAAATCTCAATTTTTATCTGGTTTAATGCATCCAATAATGAATTTTATAGGAAATGTTGGGTATGTTGGTGTAGCAATTTTAGGAGGATACTTAGCAGTAAATGGAAAAATTACAGTAGGAAATATTCAATCATTTATACAATATAATAAACAGTTTACCCAACCAATAGCACAAATAGCTCAAGTATCTAGTATGTTGCAATCAATGGTTGCAGCAGCAGAAAGAGTATTTGCATTTTTAGAAGAACCACAAGAAGTAGAGCAAGTAGAAACCCCACAATCTATAGAAGGATTAAAAGGAAATGTAACATTTAATAATGTAAAATTTGGCTATGATGATGATAGAATAATTATAAATGATTTTAATGCACATATCAAAGATGGTCAAAAAATAGCAATTGTAGGACCAACAGGAGCAGGAAAAACAACAATAGTAAAATTACTTATGAGATTTTATGATGTGAATTCAGGAGAGATTTTAATAGATAATCATAATATAAAAGAATTCAAAAGAGGAGAACTTAGAAAAATGTTTGGAATGGTTCTTCAAGATACATGGTTATTTGGGGGAACAGTAAAAGAAAATATAAAGTACAGTAATGAACAAGCAAGTGATTCTCAAGTAATAGAAGCAGCAAAAGCAGCACATGTTCACCATTTCATAAAAACATTACCTAAATCATATGATATGGTTATAAATGAGGAATCAAGCAATATATCAGCAGGACAAAAACAATTAATGACAATTGCACGTGTAATACTAGCAGATCCGAAAATACTAATTCTAGATGAAGCAACTAGTTCAATAGACACAAGAACAGAAATACAAATTCAATCAGCAATGGATAATCTAATGAAAGGAAGAACAAGCTTTATAATAGCACATAGATTATCTACAATAAAAAATGCAGACTTAATATTAGTAATGAACCATGGAGATATA
The DNA here is from genome assembly GCA_948468275.1 of uncultured Clostridium sp. Classification (GTDB taxonomy): domain Bacteria; phylum Bacillota; class Clostridia; order TANB77; family CAG-508; genus RGIG8482. The sequence continues at coordinate 19,741 of CAOKHI010000016.1, forward strand.
GTAGAACAAGGAACACATGAAGAATTACTACAAAAAAATGGATTTTATTCGCAATTGTACAATTCTCAATTTGACGAGCAATGAGGGACGAAAAACTAGAATACTGTGTAGTCTATAACAAAGAACACTTTAAAGATATTAGAAAATATGAATATAATGCTAAACAAAATGTTACTATTCACATACAATAGCAGTAAGTAGCTACGACTAAGTAATATATTTTATTTTGTAATGAAGACCCGACAGCCCATTGAGGCGGGGGAATACCCGTGAGCTTGGAGGGCGAAATGAAAAAATAAAATATATTACTTAGCCGTAGCGGATTTTATTATATATGCTGTGAACTGTAACCACAAGCCAAAATTTAAAAAAATAAATAAAGCAAGTAATTGAATGTTACTTGCTTTTATGTTATTATTTAATCGAAATATTAAACAGATCCAAAAAAGAAAAATAACAAAGGAAAAATAAAGGGGGAAACAAATGCTAAAATTAGAAAATGTATCGAAATTCTATTATAATAAAGGGATTATAGCATCAGGATTTACAAAGGTGAATTTAGAATTAAAAATTGGAGAGTTTGTTGCAATAACAGGTGAGTCTGGAAGTGGAAAAAGTACACTTCTAAATGTAATATCTGGACTAGATAGCTATGAAGAAGGAGAAATGTATATAAATGGACAAGAAACTAGCCACTATTCTGAAAAAGAATTTGAAGATTATAGAAGAAAATATATAGCAAATATTTTTCAGAGCTTTAATTTGGTTAATAGTTATACTGTTTATCAAAATGTAGAGTTGGTTTTATTGTTAAATGGGTATAAAAAATATGAGGTAAAGCAAAAAATATTAGATATTATAGACAAGGTTGGTCTTACAAAATTTAAAAATACAAAAGTATCTAAATTATCTGGAGGACAAAAGCAAAGAGTAGCAATAGCAAGAGCAATGGTAAAAGATACACCAATCATTGTTGCAGATGAACCAACAGGAAATTTAGATTCAGAATCAGCAAATGAGGTTATAGAAATATTAAAAAAGGTTGCTAAAGATAAACTTGTGGTAGTAGTAACTCATAATATAGAACAAATAGAAGAGTATGCAACTAGAATCATAAAGATGCATGATGGTAGAATAATACAAAATACTGAAATAAAAGAAATAAAGAATGAACCACAAATAGTCAAAAGCCAATATAATAACATAAGTATATTTAATAAGTATAGATTAGGATTTAGAAATACATTTAATATAGCAACAAAATTTTTACTATTATTTGCAGTATTCTTTTTCTTGAGTTCAGCTATTCTTGCAGAATATGCAAGTTTTCAAATGTCAGAAGAAAAACAGGATATATCAGGTTATAGTATAGGTTTTAATGATTTGTCAGAAAAAAGAATTTTAATAAATAAGAAAAACAGGGACTATTTTACAGCAGAAGATTATGATAAAATAAAAGAATTATCGAATGTAGATTATATAGTAGAAGATGATTTTTTTATAGATGGAGGAGCAAATATTTCAAGAAATGATTTAAGTATGTATGGAAATATGTTAGATATAAATAATTTTAAAGGAGATATTAATTATGGTAGAATGCCAGAGAATGAAGATGAAATTATTTTAAGAGTTAATAGTGATCATTTTTATATTAAAGAAAGATTAGATGAAGTGTTAAATAAAACATTTTCCATATTAAAATCTCAAGGAAGAAACGCATGGGGTAGTGAAAAAGTTAGAGATGTAACAGTAGTGGGTATACAAATTTATGAATATGAAATAGATTATGGATGTAAATTTTATGTTTCAAAAAGTATATTAAACACATTAAGAAGTGATATGAATAAAAATTATAGCAAAATGAAAATATTTTTAAACAACAAATTTTACGAACAATATAGGGTAGAACCTAGTGATAAAGTAAAAAGTGGAAAAGCAATTGTTGATGATGAATTTAAATATCAATTCAAAAACTATAAAATAAAAGGACAACCTTTAAATATCTATCTAAGTAATATTTATTATGAAGATGAATTGAAATTATCTATATCAAATACATATACAAAGTCAAACTTTAAAAAAGTAATAGGATTAGATAAATATGATACCAATAGAAATACAATTTTTATTAACACAAATGATTATAATACACTATATAATAAATCATCATATCAATCTAGTGTATATGTAAAAGATGAAGAAACAATAGACGATACATTAATGCAACTTGAAAAATTAGGATTAAATCCTAAAAAGGTAACAGATTTTAAAGTAAACAATGGTGAAGCAGGTAAGAGGATAATAAAGATAATAAAAGTAATTGTAACAATAGTACTAATTATTGTATTATTCTTTATTTCTTATTTGATAATAAAAATAATATTAAAATCAAGAAATATATACTATACCACATTAAGAATGTTAGGAGCTACTTATAAAAATATAAGAAGAATATTAGATATAGAGTTGTTTATTAATTCTACACTATCATATTTGGTTTTACTACTATTTATTTATCTTGTAAAAATAAATTTAATTAATTTAGAATATATATCAAAACTAAGTGACTTTTTAGATGTAAGAGAGTATGTATTAATGTATGTAATATTAGTTGTGATTTCAAGATTAATATCAATTAAATTTGCCAAGAAATTGTTTAAGAATACAGCAATAAATACATATAACGAGGAGGTGTAGTAATATGATAAAAATAGAAAAAGTAAATAAGTATTTTAATAGAAGAAGAAAAAATGAAATTCATATTATTGATAATACCTCATTAGAACTTGAAGATAAAGGATTAGTATCAATATTAGGGCAATCAGGAAGTGGAAAAACCACACTGTTAAATGCAATTGGAGGTCTTGACAAAGTAAGTAATGGAAAGATATATGTAAATGGTAAGAAAATAACAAGAAGAAGAGCTAATACAGTTGATAAAATAAGAAATTTGAATATAGGATATATATTTCAAGATTATAAATTAATAGAAAATATGTCTGTGTTTGATAATATTGCTATATCTCTAAGAATGATAGGATTAAAAAACAAAAAGGAAATAGAAAAAAGAGTTAAATACGTTTTAGAAGCAGTAAATATGTATAGATATAGGAATAGACCTGCTAATATGTTATCAGGAGGAGAAAAGCAAAGAGTTGCAATAGCAAGAGCAATAGTAAAGAATCCAAGTATTGTAATTGCAGATGAACCAACAGGAAATTTAGATAGTAAAAATTCATTAGAAATAATGAATATAATAAAAGCAATATCAAAAGAAAAACTAGTTATTTTAGTAACGCACGAAGTAGATCTTGCAAAGTTTTATGCAACAAGAATAGTGGAGATTCAAGATGGTAAAGTAATAAATGATTACAAAAATGAAACAAAAGAATCTTTAGAATATAGATTAGAAAATAAGATTTATTTAAAAGATTTTAAAGACATTAATAATTTAAAAAATGAAAAATTTAATGTTAATATTTATTCAGATGATGGGAATGATAAAATAGATGTAAATATAGTTATAAAAAATGGAAATATTTTTATACAAGCAGAAAATCGTAAAGTTGAAGTAGTAGATGACAATTCAGCTATTGAACTTATAAATGGGCATTATCAAAAAATAGATAAAAGCATATATGAAAAACATAAATATAATTTAGATGATGTAATAGATACAAAATACAAAGCAAAATATAGTTCTATATATGGAATTTTTAAATCAATAAGAGTTGGGGTTAATAGAATTTTAAATTATACAGTATTAAAGAAAATATTACTTTTAGGATTTGTAGCCTCAGCAATGTTTATAGTATATAGTGTAGCTAACATTGCAGGAATTACAAACATAAAAGAATCAGATTACATTAAAATAGATAGAAATTATCTTTATGTAGATATGGCAAAAGTAAATGTAGATGACTACGTTAAATATGAAAAATTAGAAGACGTAGATTATATGATACCAGGAGATGGAAATGCAAGTTTTAAAATAAAAATGGATACATATTATCAGTTATCTAATTATTCATTTGAGCTTTCTGGTTCTCTTGTTGATATTGGTAAAATAAATGAAACACTATTAATAAAAGGAAGAATGCCACAAAATGAATATGAAATTGTAATAGATAAAAAAATTATAAATAATATGCTTTATAGTGATTTTTCATCATTTGCAAGTATGGGGATAAAAAGTGAAGATGAATTACTAGATAAGAGTGTAACTATAGACGATATGAAAGAATTCAAAATAGTAGGATTTACCGATAATAATACAGAATCTATTTACATGAGCAAAAATTTATTTATAAATATATTAAACAACATGACACAAAGTACATTTGGAATGGGCATTTATTCTAATCAAGAAAGTAACGCAGATGTAAATGTTAAAGACTATAACTTGTATTTAGATGATATAATCATAACAAAAGGAAGAGTGCCAGAAAATGATTATGAAGTAATAGTAAATAAAGCATATCAAGAAGAAATGAAATTAAATAAACAAATAAAGGTTGCAGTAAATGGAAAAGAATTAACTGTTGTAGGATTTTATGATAGTAAAACAAATAGACAGGATTATTTAGTAAATAATAATACTGTAAAATATGACGTTATTTCAAAGAAAAATGGATTTATGATATATCCTAAAAATAAAATGAGCATGATGAATAAATTTCAAAACGAATATCATTTAAATATTATAGATAGATACGAAAAAGATAAACAAGACTATATTAAAAGTAAGAATGATGAAATAAAAAGTAGTGTGATATTTGCAGGAGTAATACTTGCAATATCATTAACAGAAATATATTTAATTATTAGGTCTTCATTTCTATCAAGAATAAAAGAAATAGGAGTATTAAGGGCAATAGGAGTAAAGAAGATGGATATATATAGAATGTTTGTAGGAGAAATTATAGCAATTACAACAAGTGCAAGTTTACCAGGAGTTGTTCTTATGACATATATACTAAGTCAAGTGTCAAAAATTCCTTATGTAGATAGAATGTTTAGTATAAACATTAATACTATAGGAATTAGTATTTGTATTATATATCTATTTAATATAATAGTAGGACTTGCTCCATTATATAAAGTTCTTAGAAAAACATCTGCAACAATACTTGCAAGACATGATGTAGAATAAAAATGTATACTCTAAAAGTAAAGAAGAATAGTTTTATGCTACTTTAAAATAACAACTAATAGAGGAAAGAGCTATCAAAATTTCAAAATAATACATCCTAGTAATAATAAAAAATAACTAGCAAATTCTAGTTATTTTTTATTATTAATCTAAACCATAGTTTATTTTTAATAAAATTATAAAAATTTGTTGAATCTCCAATTTTGAAAGTATTTTTTGAAAGCACAAAAGCATGAGTTTTATTTAGATATAAGTAAAAACAGTCTTTTGTTTCGAAGATTTTATATAATTTATAATACTTTAATTTTATGGTGTCTTGTTTATTTTTTATTATAAAAAATTTTTCATAAAAAGTATATGTATTAGTCAATTTTTCAGTAATTTTTTTACTTTTTGCTTCTTTTTTTACAAAAAGATATGGATGAAATAATCTATATAAAGCAAAGCAAAATGCAATTAATAAAAATAAAATACCAATTCTAATATTATTAGCAAAAAATCCAGAAACAGAGCAAAATAATATTAATAATAAAACAAAAAGTGTATATAAATTATATTTTAAATTATATTTTTTATTATGAAATATAACAAATTTCTTATATTCTTCCTTATCATATGTAGTTACATTTTCAAATAACTTTTCCATAAAATCACCCACATAATTATACTAATAAAAAACCTCAATATAGCAATTGTTATTAAAATGTAATAGAAATTTAATATAAGTAGAAAAATACATAAATAATACAAAATAAAATAGAAAAAAATAATAAAAATGGTAGGAAAATACCCTGTGAAATGAATTAAATTTATTGCTAATAAATTTTAGTTGTGATATATTCAAGGTAGGGAGAAAATAAAATATAAAGGAGATGTTTTATATATGAAAAAAATTGGAGTATATGTAATTATAATAATTATTGCAATAGTAGTAGCTATGTTTTTTAAAAATATTACAACAACTAAGTATTCACATGCTGATATAGTGGACTTAATTAACAAAGGCAAACATAGTATGGATAATGTGAAAAATTTATCTTATGAAAAAGAAAATAAAGGTATAACTACTAAATATTATTTCAAAAATGGTAAAAAGAAAATGATATCAGAAGACAATAACAATATTGCTATGACATTAGAAGATGGAAAAACTTACATAATCGATAACAAAAATAAAAATATGGTTATTTTTACTAACGAAAGTTATTTAATAAGTAATTCACTACAAGAATATGCTTTAAATATAGAAAAAATTAATAATAATTCTACACATAATAACAAATATAAATATGCATTTGTATATATTAGGGATGAAAAAATAGAAAATAAAGATTGTATATTAGTAAAAGAATGTGTATTTGACTATGAAACTAAAGAATATAGTGATTACTATAATAGTGAAAAACAAACAGCTATCTATTGGATAGAAAAGTCTACTGGATTTGTAATTGGAGGTGCTTTTATGGAATTTGGGAATAATACACCTACCCCACAAACTATTATAAAAAATATAAAATTCGAAGAAATTGAAGAGGATATATTTGAATTACCAAATGGTTATGATGTGCTTGAAATGAAAGATAATGGCCAAGTAGAAAAAATTAAATAAATTTAGTTTCTTTAATAAAGTATAAGGTACACCTTAATATGTTTTATTTACTATAGTATGTGCTATTTAAACATTAAAGTGTGAATTTTCTAGTATTTTTTATTCGTCTTTATACACAAAAATTCCAGTGATTTCTCACTGGAATTTTGCTTTTGAGTTCATAATTTGAACACCAACTTAAATTATTAGTTATTAAACTAATGTGCTAAAGAATTATTGGAAATGCTATGTTCTATATTGAAAATATATTCAGCATATTTCCTCATTATAAAAATTAAAGAAGGATAAAGAAAAAAGAGAAAGGAAGAAAGCAATAAATATATTATATGAAAAATAGTAATATAATTTCAGTTATATTAATTTAAACATTAACAAAATAATCGTTAAAAATTAAAATAACTATTGTATAATTGCAAATAATATAATATAGTAGTATATATATTAGAGGAGGGATAAGTATGGAATTTTATGCAAATGAAGGAAAAAATGTAGAAATAGAAGTAAATGGACAAACATATTTGAGGCATGCAATAAAAACAAGATTTGTAAAACAAGGAGAATCATATATAGATGTTTTTAAGGAATACGTATTGCCTATATATGAAGAAGGAGATATTATTTCTAGTAGTGAAAAAATTATTGCATTGTGTCAAAATAGAATAGTTAAAAGAGAAGATATAAAAATAGGGTTTTGGGCTAAATTTTTATCTAAATTTGCATCACATCCAACTACAGGTGTAGGAGTTGGAGAAACCATAAAAATGCAATATGCAATAAATACAGTAGGTTTATTAAAAGTATTATGGGCAAGTATTGCAAGTGCTGTTACAAAACTTTTTGGAAAAAAGGGAGTATTTTATGAAATAGTTGGACAAGAAGTAAGTGGACTAGATGGTTTTTATGATCATGTTTGGAAGGAATATGGAGATATAGGAATTAGGCTACCAGAAAATCCAGAAGCGGTTTGTAATGAAATAAAACAAGAGTTAGGAATATCATGCATGATAGTAGATGCAAATGATTTAGGACAAGAGATATTAGGTCATTCTGATGATATTCAATTAACAAATGAAGAATTAAAGGGTCTAATAAAGGATAATCCATCAGGACAGGGAAAAGAATTAACACCACTTATTTTAATTAGAAAAAAAATATAAAAATAGATTTTATATAAGAGTGAATTCATAGGAGTTATAGAAGAGAAATACTAGTTACTAAATTTAATGTGGCAAGTTCTTTGAAGAATATTGTATTAAAAATAATTATGTATTAATAATTTGTAATAGAATTTTAAAGGCAGGCGATTAAATCGCTTGCTTTTAAAAAGAATTAAACAGTACACTAATAGTGTGCTGTTTTGAAAAAAGCTTACAAAATACATAAAAATTAAAAGCCATATATCTATACTATGTGGTTATAATCCACATTTTTTAGATATACAGCTTATATAAAAAGCAAGTTAAGTATTTTTTTTTAAGTTGTCTTCAAATTCTTCCCATGATTTACTAAAAACATGATTTGAAAATGCCTCTTTTAATCCACTAATTTGTTTTAATCGTATAATTTCATCCATTTCCATACCTAAATGCTTAGAAATTTGTTCTTCTGTCCACCCATTAGTAGTTAAATCAATAACTATTTTAGACATATCTACAATTTGATGAGTACCTCTTGCTCTATTATGTCTAATAGTACTTGCCATACGATTACTAAGATCTTTATTAATTGTAACAATAGGAACTTTTTTTAAATGAAAATATTCAATAGCACATCTGTATCTATGAAAACCATCAACAACAATATATTTATCTTGTGTTTCATCATAATATGTAACAATTGGTTGAGTATAGCCATCTTCTTGAATTGAGTGTTTTAATAACTTCATTTCAGGAGGAGCAACTTTATTAGGATTGTAATCATTTGCAACTACTTTATTTATATCCACCATTTTAACATTCAAAACAGGGAATTCTACTTTCGACATTATTTTTCACCTCTAATCATTATAAAATGCTTATAGTTTTCCAAATCATTAACAAAAAATCCACATTTTTCATATATGTCTTGATAAATTTTTGTAACAATACTTGGCTGAATATTATAGTTTTTCTTAATTTCCATAAGTAATTCAGTTAAAGCAGGCTCATTATAAGAATAAACATTTTTAATAACATTATTATAAATTGAAACATAAGCAAGACATTTATTAGATTTTATTTCTAAATAAACATACCAAATTTTATTATTATCATCATAAAACCTGTCCTTTGTTTCAGATTGAACAATTCTAGAGCCAAAAAGTTTACCTAAGTAAGTATAAAAATCTCTATCCTTGTTCGTCATCTTCAATATCATAATCAATCACCTCATTTCTAATAAAATTATTCAAATCCTTATCATCTGAAACAGTATCAGAAGTAAGAAGATTATCCCATTTATGTATTAGTCTACGAAGTTCAGCATCATCGGTTTTTGTTTGAGCAAAACATAACCTTTTCATATAAAAATCATTTTTTTCTATGGCTCTTGCGATTCTTCTCCAAGAAATTACTTTTTTTTGACTTTCTAGTTTTGAATCAGCAACATCAGGAATATCACAAATATCTAAGTTATCGCGTTTTTTATACCATGTTGTAAATTTAATTATTTTTCGGTAATAGTGAAGCATTAAATCACTATTATAAATTCCAATACTTTCTAAAAGATAAATAGCATATTGTTTCCAAGTCATAAAATCAGGTTTAGAGGATTGAAGATTGCCTAAAGCACTTGTCCTGCAATAAATATTTCCAAAATTAACTCCATTAACCCTATTTAAAACCTTTTCCCATGTTTCATATTCTAATGCTTTAAATTGATCTAATCCATTTCTTTGGTCATCACCATAAGGCTGACATAAACGTTGCTCATGAATATTTAAACCATTTTTGTACATAAGTTCATAAATTTGATTGTACATTAGATCGAGTTTACTAACAGCTCCCCATATATCTTCTGTTTTCCAATCATATATAGGATAGAAATTATATACATTAATATATTTATCATTATATTTTATCCTTGTAGTCCAATTTTTATCTTCAAATCTAACTTTATTATTGTGAAATGAAATGGTTCTAAATCTATTTAAACTTTCATCAGTCCTAATACCAACACCACAAGCAACAAGTCCACCCCATTTATTTTGGTACCAATTAGCAAATTGAATTATAAATTCTTCAAATTCTTCACCCTTTCTAAACCATTCAAATGGACAATTGTTAATATTAATACTATCTTTTGGTAATTCTCTTACCCACAAGTCTTTACTTTCTTCTTCCCAACAACACCATTTAGGCTGTAAAATAGAAACCGCATTTCTTAAAGCCAAAGGTAAAGCGATATGATAGAAATCTCTTATTTGTGACAATTGTTTTAATTCTTTAACATGTTGTATAGTTAACTTATATTGAGCTTCTAAATCAATAAATAAAATATCAAATTTCTTATTATATTTTTTAGCAACTATATTTGCAAGTTGAACCATAACAGAACTATCTTTTCCACCACTTACACTAAAATAAATATTATCAAATTTATTAAAAACAAATTCCAAACGTTCAAAAGCGGCATCTAATACATTTTTTTCAAGGTAAACTTTAGGCAAGATTTTCACCTTCTCTTATATAAATATTTATATTTAACAAATGATCATATCCTTTCTATCAGCACCTGTACCAATAAATTTAATAGGAACATTAACAATTCCTTCAATTCTATCTAAATATTTTTTAGCATTTAAAGGTAAATCTTCTCTTACTTGTATACAAGATAAGTTTCCAAAATTACCATCAAATTCTTCATAAACAGGTTCACAATTAGAAATATAAGTAGGATTAGTAGAATAATCCATGGTTATTTTTCCATTATGCTTATAAGCTACACATAATTTTATTTTATCAAGCTTACCAATAGTATCAAGATGATTAATTGCAAGACCAGTTAGACCATTAATACGTGCAGTATAATTTAGAGCAACTAAATCAAGCCACCCACATCGTCTAGGTCGTTTTGTAGTAGTACCATATTCATGACCAAGTTCTCTTATAAGATCTCCAATTTCATTATCTTGTTCAGTAATATAAGGTCCAGCACCTACTCTAGAAGAATATGCTTTTAAAACACCATAAACTTCTCCTATATCTTTTGCACCAACACCAGTACCAGTACAAACACCACCAATTGTAGGATTAGAAGATGTAACATAAGGATAAGTACCAAAATCAATATCTAATAAAGTTGCTTGAGCGCCTTCACATAGTACATTTTCATCGTTTTGCAAACTTTTATGAATAATATTTATAGTATCTTTAACAAAAGGAGCTAAAAACTTTGCATAATCTTCATATTCAGAAATTATATTATCAGCATCTAATTCATCATATCCAAAAGCTTTTAAAATTTTATTTTTATTATAAATATTAATTTTGGCTAAATTTCTAAAATCAGAAGTAATAAAATCTTCGACTCTAATTCCTGATCTTTCAAACTTATCACAATAAGCAGGACCAATTCCACGAGCAGTAGTACCTATTTTATTATCTCCTCTATTTTCTTCTAAAAGTTTATCTAAAATTATATGATAAGGCATAATAATATGAGCTTTATTACTAATAAATAAATTATTAGTAGAAATACCATTTTCTTGTAAAGTTTTAATTTCTGAAACTAAAACCTTTGGATCAATTACAACACCATTACCAATAATTGCCTTTACATTTGGATTTAAAATTCCAGAGGGAATTAAATGAAAAGCATATTTTTTACCATCAACCATTATTGTATGACCAGCATTATTACCACCAGAACAACGAACAGAAACATCTGCAGAAGTTGAAAGATAATCAATAATTTTTCCTTTTCCCTCATCACCAAAAAAAGTACCAAGTACAACGTTAACTTTAGACATAAAAAAACCTCCGTTTCTGACATTTAATGTCAACATAAATATTAGAAATTAGAATAATAAATAATTTATTAACATGTTAATTATTATATAAATGTAGAAAAATGTCAATGGAAATGGAGATTTTTGACATTTTTTGTTGAAATAGAAAGTATGTATTAAACTTCCAGGCTTTTAATTAAAACCATTAAATAATAATCAAAAAGCAATAAAATTTTTTTTAGTTACAGTTCACAGCGTATATAATAAAATCCGCTACGGCTAAGTAATATATTTTATTTTTTCATTTCGCCCTCCAAGCTCACGGGTATTCCCCCGCCTCAATGGGCTGTCGGGTCTTCATTACAAAATAAAATATATTACTTAGTCTTCGCTACTTACTGCTATTGTCTGTGAATTGTAATTTTTTTTATGGTCATTTCATGAAAAAATTTTAAAATCTATTTAAAAAAATAAATTTACATGTTATAATAAAAATGTAGTAAAAAATAAGGAGAAAGATATGAATCAAATATTAGTTACAGAAACAATATTTATGACTCCAGAGCTGAGAAGAAAAAAGAAACTATATAAAATAAATTTTTTCTTATCAGTATTTTTAGTATGCTCATTATTTTCATACTATATATATGCAGAATATGATAGAAATAAAAATGAAGAAATTTCACAAGAAATACTAGCAAATATAGAGTTAATACAAGATGATAGTGATGTAGATATAGATGATACAACAATAAAAGTAGAAGATAATGTATTAGTTGTAGTACTAGATGAAAAACAAAGTAATAGACAAGAAATAGATGTTACAAGCATAGCAAGAGATGCAGAAGAACAAATAAAGAACAAATCAAAAGAAAAGGAAATATATACAGCACCTAGTGGAGATACATATTCAACAGATTCTATATTAAACATACCAAGTTTAGAAATAAACTACCCTGTATTATCTAAAACAACAGATGAACTTCTAAAAATATCACTTACAAAATTCTGGGGACCAGAGCCAAACAAGGTAGGAAACTATGTAGTAGTTGGACATAATTACAAAAATAAGAAAATGTTTGGAAAATTATCAAGCATACAAAATGGAGATATAATAGAAATAACAGATTTAAAGGGAAAAACAGTAAAATATGAAGTATACAACAAATTTACAGTAACACCAGACGATACATCATGCACAACCCAAAAAACAAATGGAAAAAGAGAAATAACTCTAATTACATGTACAAACTATGGACAACAAAGATTAGTAATAAAAGCAAAAGAGGTAAAATAATTTAATACTAGAATTACTGTATAACAGTTCTAAATCAAAAAACGCCCCACAATAGGGGCGTTTATAAATACTAGCACTTTGAAGTAATAGCTAAAATGTAATAAATAAAACTAAAAATAAATGAATAATATCAAAGTGTTACAATTCACAGACAATAGCAGTAAGTAGCGAAGACTAAGTAATATATTTTATTTTGTAATGAAGACCCGACAGCCCATTGAGGCGGGGGAATACCCGTGAGCTTGGAGGGCGAAATGAAAAAATAAAATATATTACTTAGCCGTAGCGGATTTTATTATATACGCTGTGAACTGTAACTTCAAAGTAATTTTTATATAGCAACAGACGAGCAAGGCTCGCCTTTACAAAGAAATCTTTATTAATGATTTAGAAATGAGTAAAAAAACAAAATAAAAAATAACAATTTGTAGTATAGACAAAATAATGCCTTCACAAGAAGTACAAAATATAAAAGAAGTTATAATGTAAGAGAAGAATAATGCTAAAAATGGTTTTATAATCCAATTTTTAAAGTCAAATTTAAAATTGGTGATTTTTTTTAATTGTATAATACTTATACTAGAATTAAGAAGTTCACTTAAGAAAATAATAAAAATAAATCCACTCTTTCCAAAAATTGGAAGAAGAAAATATATACATAAAATACTTACAAACAAATCTAAAATGTTACATTTCATTACACTAAGCTGTTCATCCAATCCTTTTAAAATATTGTCTACAATACTATCTAAATACATAAAAAGCAATAAAGGACAAAGTATTTTCAAATAATTTGAAATTTCTAAATTATTATATATAATTACACTAATTTTATCTGAATAAAATAAAAATATTCCAATAACTCCAATTGAAAATAATAAAGTTATTCTAAAAATTTTAGAAATAACAAAGCTGATTTTATTATAATCTCCTCTTGTATAATAATAAGAAAATTCTGGTACAAGAAGTCCACTAAAAGAATTAATTATTACTTCTGGAAACATAAGAATAGGAATAACCATTCCAGAAATTAATCCATAAAACGACATAGAAGCCTCACAAGACATACCATATTTTTCTAGTCTTAATGGAATTAATAACTGCTTTATAGAAGAAAGACCAGAACGAATATATGAAGTCATAGCTACAGGCAAAGAAATTTTACAAATAGCTTTTATGAAATTTTTATTATTATTTAAAATACAGTTATGTTTTCTTTTTTCAAAAAAATATAACAAACTAATAAATAAACAAGACAAAACTTCAGAAATTGCTTCTCCTAAAACCAAAGAAATACAAGTATATTCAAGTCCATTAGGCAAAAATAAAGAAAGCAAATATGAAGTTGCACACATTTTAATAAATTGTTCGAAAAATCTAGTAGTAGCATTTTTACTATCTTTTCTAAGAGCAGTAAAATATCCATTCAAACATGCAGAAACAGAAATAAAGGGTAGTGTTATACAAATAATATAAAATAAAAGTTTAGATACTTTGTTATGTAATAAATATATAGTAATTAAATCTGAAAATAAAAACAAAAGTACACAAGAAAGCATACCAAATAAAATGCTATATAATAAGCATTTTTTCATAGGTTTACTTGTACAAACATCTTTATTATAAGCAGTAGTATCAACAATAATTCTTGTAGTAGCAAGATTAATACCGAGAAGTAGCAAAAGTTATAAAAAACATATATACAGAACAAATTAATTGAAAAACTCCTAGTGCTTCTTGACCTACTTTTTTTGAAATATATATTCCAAAAGAAAAACCTACACATCGCATAAGCAAAGCAGTAAATGTAAGGATTAAACCATTAAATAAAAAAACTTTAAAACGTCTCAATAATATCACCTAAACAAGTATATGATTCAAATTAATAAAACATTAATAAACTAATACTTGTTTCTTAATAATTATGTGGTATAAATATAATGCAAAATAATTAAAGGGATGTTATAATATACATAAAATAAGGGGGTAACGAAAATGTATAATATATTAGTTTGCGATGATGATAAAGAAATAGCAGAAGCAATAGAGATTTATTTAACAAAGGAAGGGTATAAAATTTATAAAGCGTATAATGGAAAAGAAGCATTAGATTTAATAGAAAAAAACGAAATTCATTTAGTAATATTAGATATAATGATGCCAAAAATGAATGGAATAGAAGTTGCAAACAAAGTAAGACAAGATAAAGGAGTGCCAATAATAATGTTATCTGCTAAATCAGAAGATTACGATAAAATAAAAGGCTTAAATTCTGGAGCAGATGACTATATAACAAAACCATTTAATCCACTAGAATTAATAGCAAGAGTAAATTCACAAATTAGAAGATATACATATTTAGGTTCAATGAAAAAAAAAGATGAAAAAAACATATATAAAACAGGTGACTTAGTAATAAATGATGATACAAAAGAAGTAATGGTAGAAGGAGAAAAGATAAAATTAACACCAACAGAATATAATATTCTAAAATATTTAACTAAAAACAAAGGAAGAGTGTTTTCTATAGAGCAAATATATGAAAATGTATGGGAAGATGAAGCTTATGGTGCAGAAAATATAATAGCTGTACATATAAGACATATAAGAGAAAAAATTGAAATAAATCCAAAAGAGCCAAAGTATTTAAAAGTTATTTGGGGAATTGGATATAAAATTGAAAATATAGAATAAACAAGATTTAAATACAAATTAAAATTTTTTCAAGAAAAATATAAGTACAAATAACCAGTTAGTTATTAGCGAAAAATGGAAATAAGGAGGATAATAATGAAAGACATAAAAGAATCTTTAATACTAAAAATATTTTGTTATACATTAGTACCAATATTAATATTAGTTATAATAATAAATGTAGCATCAATAATGATTGCAGTAGATTATGAAGAAGAGGGTATGAATGTAAATTATTTTAAATCTCAAGCATTTTCAAGAGAATATATAAATACAATATATAATATTCAAAATAGATTAATACAAAAAGGATACTATTATAATAATACAAATGAGCAAGTAATTATTGAAGAAAAAAATGAAACGCAAATAGCAAAAGAGTATGAAACAGATGAATTTATCTTATCAAGTGAAACAGAAGAAGTAGATTATGATGAATTAAAAAGTTATATATACAAAAGTGACAAGTATGAAATATTAATTATAAAACCAGATGGTAAAGCATATACAAATGTAAAAAAGACATTAGAAACAGATACAGTTGAAAAATTAAAGAATTATATATCATCTAAATCATATAGATGGATATATAATGATAAAGGAGAAATTTTAACAGATATAGAAAGATTAGAATACAAAAAAATAGCATATGATTTAAGACTTACAGATATACAAGAAAATAATATAGAAATATATATGTGTTTAAAAGATGAAAATAATGTACAGATTGTACAAGAAAAATTACTATATGAAACAGTTAGCAAAACATATCAAAATGCACCTTTTATAATAACAATATCTAGTGTTATATTATTAGTATGTAGTGGGTATATATTAGTAAGTATAGGACACAAAAAAGAGCATGAAGGAATCTATTTATCAAACTTAGATAGAATTCCATTAGAGATACTAATAACAGTATCAACAACGATACTATCTATAGAAATAATGATGATAAATGTATTAGTTTATGATATGATGCCTAAAATGTTTAATTTTGGAATATCTCTAATTGCATTAATGGTAATACTTATATATATAACATCTGTTATATTAGGAATAACTATAATAAGAAGAATAAAAGCAAAAGTATTTTTTAAAAATACTATATGTTATAAGATGTTAAAATGGATAAAAGCAACAATAAAGTCATTAATGTCGGAATTATTTTATAACAAAAATGTTACTATAAAATTAGTAATAATATTTGCAGGTTTTGTAATAATATCAACAGCATTATCATTACTTGCATTAGAAAGTTTTATAATGGCTATAATATTAATTGCTTTTTGGTATATTACTTTTAGAACTATATTAAAAAATATAAATAAAATAAATGTAATCAGGAAAAAAATAAATGACATATATAATGGGAATATAGAAAATTATTTAGACGAACATGATTATAGTGGAGAATTACAACAAGTAGTAATAGAACTAAACGATATTTCAGGAGGATTATCAAATGCAATAGAACAAGGAATAAAAAGTGAAAGGTTAAAAACAGAGCTTATAACAAATGTATCACATGATATAAAGACACCATTAACATCAATAATAAACTATGTAGATTTATTAAAAAAAGAAAATATAAAAAATGAAAAAGTACAAGAATATTTACAAATACTTGATAATAAATCACAAAGACTAAAAAGATTAACAGAAGATTTAATAGAAGCATCGAAAGTATCATCAGGAAATGTTAAATTAAACATAGAAAAACTGAATGTAAAAGAGTTAATTAAACAAATTAGAGCAGAATTTGAAGATAAGTTTAAAGAAAAAGAACTAGAAATAGTAGAAACAATACCAAAAGAAGACTTACACATTAATGCAGATAGTAAGTATATGTATAGAGTGTTAGAAAATATGTATATAAATATTGCTAAATATGCACTTGAAAAATCTAGAGTATATATAGATATTATAAAAAAAGAAAATAAAATACAAATAATGCTAAAAAATATTTCAAAAGATAAATTAAACATAACAGAGGACGAACTAATGCAAAGGTTTGTAAGAGGAGAAGAATCTAGAACAACAGAAGGAAGCGGTCTACGGAATATCAATTGCAAAATCATTAACAGAATTGCAGAAAGGAAAATTTGAATTATATTTAGATGGAGATTTATTTAAAGTAGTAATAGAATTTGAGCTTGTATAAAATAGTAAAGTAAATTTTATATTAAGTAATTTAAATAGTAAAGGCAAGCATTGCTTGCCTTTACTATTTTTAAATCAATCAAAAGACTTACGGAAATGTCAGGTTTGCATAGCAGAATATAAATAAAAAGACAAACATATTACTAATTATACAAAAAGATGACAAAAA
>CAOKHI010000017.1 GCA_948468275.1 uncultured Clostridium sp.
ATAATATTGACAACTTGTCAATAAAAACGTTTTGTTTGGAAAATATTTAAGAAAAAAATATTTAGAACATTAACAATACCATTAAAACACAAATATCTACAAAAGTAAAGAAAAACATTTCGACAAAAAACGACAAAGATTAATATGATGACTCGGAGAATTAAAAATTATTTTATAGTAAAATCATTAAGTAAAAGATGTAATATGCTTGTTAGATATACTAATATATCAAATTTTTAAAAAAGTTTTTAAAAATTATAAAATTGATTAAATAAAAAAAATACTGTTTACAAGGTAAAAACGTTGTGATATAATTTGTTAAGAATAATTATGAGGTGAGAAAATGAATCAAATTTTACAAACAGAAAAAGCTAAAGCAAAGCAAACTGATATAAAAAATGTTATAGTATTTTTTGCTATAGCAATAATTATATTTGGAATATTATTGTTAGGACAAGGTATATATTCAGTTGTATTTAAAAATGAAGATAATACAGAAATATCAGATAATATAGATACAGCAAAACCACAAGTAAATATAGAAAAAGTACCAGATAGTGATAATATAAAAATTGAGGTAGCTCATATTAATCCAATATCACAAATAGTATATAGATGGAATGAAGAAGAAGAAAATGTAATAGATGCAGAAAATAAAACACAGATTTCTGAATTAATAGAATTACCAGTCGGAAGTAATACTCTTTATTTAAAAGTTACAGATATAAATGGGGAATTCGTAGAATTTGAAAAAGAATATGTGCTAGAAGGAAATGGAAAACCTGTTATAAGTTTAACTGTAACTGGGGATAATAAAATAAAAATTGTAGCAAAAGATGAGCAAGCATTAAAAGATATGGTATTTTCATGGAACAATGGAGATGAAACTAGAGTAGAGGCTAACATGGATAATTTACAACAAATAGAAAGAGAAGTTGAAATACCACTTGGACAAAATACATTAAAAGTTACAGCAACTAATGTAGAAGATATACAAAGTACAAAAGAATTAGAAGTAAAAGGTATTAAAAAACCTACTGTAACTGTAGAAAGAGAAGGAGATTACTTAATAATAACAGCAACAGACGAAAATGCTATGAAAATTGTAACATATACATTAAATGGAAAAACTTATCAGCTAAATTTTGGAGAACAAAAGGTAATAAAATATAAACAGCTTCTAGAAGAAGGTGAAAACTTATTAATACTTACAGCTGAAAATAAAGATGGTGGAATTACAGAATATAAGGGCAAATGTATAAAATAAAAAGCAAAAACAGAGAAGGAAGAACTAAAAAGATCCTTCTCTATTATGTGTATTTAGAGGTTACTATAAAATAGTTTACAATTATAAACTAGCATTTATATGTTATTTTTTAGTAACTTAGAAGGATTGATATAGCTTATGAATATTGATATTGTAAAATTAGTGATATATATTTTAGTTTATTCTTTTTTTGGATGGATTATGGAGTCTGTTATAAAAACAGTAGTTCAAAGAAAGTTTGTTAATAGTGGTTTTTTACATGGGCCTTTTTGTCCAATATATGGATTTGGGGCTGCTATAATGTTGATATTTTTATATAGTTTTAAAGAAAGGGTAATACTTTTATTTATTATAGCATTTTTTGTGCTTTCAGTGTGGGAGTATATAGTGGGATGGATGCTTGAAAAAATATTTAAGACAAAGTATTGGGACTATTCAAATTATAAAATTAATTTACATGGTAGAGTATGCTTAATTAATTCAATTTTTTGGGGGTTTTTAGGTGTAGTATTTATAAAATTTATTCATCCTTTTATTGAACAAAAAGTTGAAATTATTCCAAATAATATGCTATTATATATTGTGGTAGTATTACTATTTGTTGTTATAGTGGACTTGATAATTAGTATAATAAAGGTACTTAATATTAAAACAAAACTAGAAAAGATAAATCAATTAGGAGATACAATAAAAGAAAAATTAGAAGAATTAAAGCATATAGCAAATAATGCACAAATTAATAATAATGAGCATATTCAAGAAGTTATTGAAGAACTAAAGTATAAGCAGACAAAAATAAAAAGAAAATTATTAAAACAAACTAATAGACTAAAAAAAGCTTTTCCAACAATGAGATCAGAAACAATTGAAAAAATAAATGATTATGTGAATCAGAAAATAGAAAATATAAAAAAAGATAGAAGCAAATAATTGTAAGTGCTAGCATTGCTTGTAAGGTTTTTTTAGGAATTTATATAAAAATAAAGGAGAAAAATATGGTACAAGAGATTTATATAATAGATGATGATATTGAATTAACATCTAATCTAAAAGAATTATTTAAACAAGAAAAAGAATATAAATTTAAAAATGTTAGAACAAAAGATATAGATATAGCATTAAAGAATATTCCATCTCTTATAATTATAAATGAAGATAAAATACAAAAAGATATAATACAAGTATGTACTAATATTAGACAAAATGAAGATAATAGTATAACACCAATGGTTGTAATATCTATGAATAAGGATAAAAAACATAGAATTGATATATTAAAATTATCTATAGAATATTATATAAAACAACCAATAGATAATGATTATTTGTATTATACAATAAAAAATATAGTCAGATTAATGTATATAAATAGAAGAGTAAGTCCATTAACAGGATTACCAGGTAATGTGCAAATACAAACAGAAATGAAAAAAAGGTTGTTAAAAAAAGAAGAGTTTGCAATATTATATTTAGATTTAGACAATTTTAAAGCATATAATGATTTGTATGGTTTTACAAAAGGTGATGAAATAATAAAGTTTACAGCAAGGACAATATCTAGAAACATACATAGTTGTGATATAGAAGATAGTTTTGTAGGACACATCGGAGGAGATGATTTTATAGCAATAGTTTCAAAAACTGATTATGATGCTATTTGCAAAAAAATAATAAAAGAGTTTGATGAAAATGTTTTAGGATATTTTACAAAAGAAGATGTGGAAAAAGGCTATGTAGAAGTAGTAAATAGAAAAGGAATAATAGAGCAATTTCCACTTACTTCTATATCAATAGGAGTTGTTGCAGTAGATAAAGGAAGGTTTAATAATACATTAGAAATTGGAGAAGTAGGAGCACAAGTAAAACATTTAGCAAAAACAACTATGGGAAGTACTTATATAGTAAATAGAAGAAAGAAGTAAGTATAAAATTAAGACACTAACATATATATATATGGGGTGTCTTATATGATTATATTGAAAAAAAATAGAATATTATTAGTAAGTTTATTTGTTTTTATATCTATATTTACATTTACATTAGTAAGTACTAAAAAAAGTAATACAGTAGAAACAGTTAGTCTACCAGTTACAAATAAAGTTGTTATACTAGATTCAGGACATGGAGAGCCTGATGGAGGAGCGCAAAGCAACAATGGAACAACAGAAGCTAGTATTAATTTAAAAATAGCATTAAAAGTACAAAATTTATTAGAACAAAGTGGATGTACTGTAATATTAACTAGATCAGATGATGCAGGAATATATGATTTAGATAGCAAAACATTAAAACAAAAAAAGATATCAGATATACAAAATAGAGTAAAAATAGGAAATTCAAATGGAGCAGATATATTTGTAAGTATTCATTTAAATAAAATACCACAATCACAATATAGTGGGTGGCAAACTTTCTATAAAGATGGAAATGAACGCAGCCAAAAACTTGCAACATCAATACAAAATAAATTAAATGAGGCAATTCAAAAAGAAAATAAAAGAGTTCCATTAAAAATAGATAATATATATATAATTAAGCATGTACAAATTCCAACATCAATAGTAGAATGTGGATTTTTATCAAATCCAGAAGAAGAAAAGCAATTACTAACAGATGAATATCAAGATAGACTAGCGTGGGGAATATATACAGGAATAATAGATTATTTTATGTAGTATACAAATTATGAAAAGAAATACATAACAAGCAAAATATTTAACACTAAAAGAGTGTGCTAATGTTGACAATAAAATATTATTCATATAAAATATGAATGGAAAATACGAAAATAGGATAAAATAAATACTAAGGAGTAATTATGATAAGAATAAAGAAAATGTGCAATAAAGATCAAAAGGCAATAACATTAATAGCATTAATAATAACAATAATACTAATGTTATTACTAGCAGGAATAACTATAAGTATAGTAATAGGTCCACAAGGATTATTAGAAAAGGCAAGTAAGGTAACAAATTTATATAAACAAGAACAAGAAAATGAAATAAATGAAATAGAGAAATTAGCAGAAAAGCTAGATACAAAAAATGATATACCAACTATACCAATAGATCCAGACACAGCACAAGCAGGAGATATAATAAAAGTAGAAAATAATATAAAATATACATCAGATGGAGAAGGCAATGTAATACCTGTGCCAGAGGGATTTAGCTATGCAGAAGAAGGAACAAAAGAAACAGGATTTGTAATAAAGAATCAAAAAGATGGAAATGAATTTGTATGGATACCAGTAGAAGGTATGCCATATACATATAGTAGATATGCTTTTTCAGGAAATAATTGGAAAAGAGGTCAAAAATTAGGAGAATTAGAAGAAAATACAAAAAGTTATAAAATAACAAGAATTGATGCGCAAAATTATACTTTTATAGAAGAAAACAAAGATGGAGAAAGTGTAGAAAAATATGGAGGATATTATATAGCAAGATATGAAGCAGGACTATTAAGTAAAAGACATTCAATGGAAGAAGAGCTGACAATACCAATATTTCAAAAGTCTGGAGATAAAAAGATATATGTATATGATCATGTAACAATAGAACAAGCAAAACAAATATCAGAAGAAGTGTATAACAAACAAAAAGATAATGTGACAAGCAAATTATGTAGCAGTTATGCATGGGATACAGCACTACAATTTATAGAAACCAAAAATGCAGGGTGGTCAATAAATAGTGTAGGTGGTAACTATAGTGGAGCTATAAAAGAAACAGGACAGAGTACACCTGTAAATAACATATATGATATGGGTGGAAATGTATATGAAATGACAACAGAGGATCCATATTTATCTGGATTAAGAGTAGTTGCACGTGGTGGAAGTTCTGCATCTGCATCATCATGGGCACCAGCTGCTGATCGCAGTCCTTGTACTGATTTAAGTGATTTGGGATTACGTATTGTATTATTTTTATAAATTAAAAGACACATCAAAAATAAAGATGTGTCTTTTAACAATTAATATATTACCATAAATAAATTTTAATATGTGTTTTATTTGATGGTATAAAAATGGAATTATTGGAAAAACTAATTTTAAAAAATTCGTATCAAGGAGTGGAGTTTTTTGAAATTGGTTAAGATTTTGAATATTAAAGGTGCTTTGTTAGATAAGTATCAGTTGGAGAATTATTTAGAGAAAATGGCTTCTGACCATGTTTTACAGGATAAATCCCAAAAAGATACTTATCCAATTCCACGTATGCAAGATAATTTTAAGTTTATTACAGCTACTTATGAGATTTTGAATAGGGATATTAAGATGGGCATAAATATTCATCCTGCAGGTGAATGGCTCCTTGATAATTATTATATTATTGAAGAGACTGTTAAAACTATACAAAAAGAGATGTCTTTGAAAAAATATACTAATTTTGTGGGACTTTCTAATGGTGCATATGCAGGATTTGCAAGAATTTATGTACTTGCTACTGAGATTGTTGCATATACTGATGCTAATATAAATACACATAATTTAGAAGAATTATTAAATGCATATCAAAATAAGAAAACTTTAAATATGGAAGAGATTTGGAATATAGGTATTTTTCTTCAAATTGCTATTATTGAAAATATTAGAAATATTTGTGAAAAAATATATTCTTCACAATTACAAAAGTATAAAGTTGAAAGCATTTTAGAAAGGTTAGTTGAGTATAAGTCTAAAGATGAACAAAAATATAGACAAAATATGAATTATAAAAATAAAATAGCTGAAGTTGGACAAATTAAGTATCCATTTATTGAATATATGTCTTATAGATTAAAAAAATATGGTAGAAAAGCATATAGTTATTTGAATGTTTTAGAAGAACAAGTAATGAAGATGGGAACTAACGTTTCTGATGTTATAAGAAAAGAGCATTTTGATATTGCAGTTAAGAAACTTGCAATAGGTAATTGTATTAAAAGTATAAAGGAAATACAAAGAATAAATTTTTTAGAAATTTTCGAGAATATAAATGGAGTTGAAGAAATTTTAAAAAAGGATCCTTCATGTGTTTATGAAAAAATGGATTACAAGACAAAAGCATATTATAGGGAAAAGATTAAAGAAATTTCTAAAAAAACAAAAATATCAGAATTATATATTGCAAGTAAAGCTTTAGAATTAGCAAGAAATGAAGAAAATAAAAAAGAAAAGGAAGAAAGAAAAGCACATATTGGCTATTATTTAATATCTGATGGTATACAAGATTTATATAGTGTTTTACAAACTAATAAAAAACCTTATATGAAAAATGAAGCTAAACAAAAAGCATATATAGTAGCAATTGTATTAATATCTGCTATAATCTCTTTATTTTTTTGTATATCTATTTATAACAAAACTAATATTTATTTTGCAGTATTAATATTTGTTTTAACATATATTCCAATAACTCAGATAACTACCGAGATTATACAATTTTTGTTAGGAAAAATAGTAAAACCTAAATTAATACCTAAAATGGATTTTGAAAATGGTATTCCAAATGATAGCACTACAATGGTTATTATACCAACTATTGTGAAAAATCCTAAAAAAGTAAAAGACTTAATTTCAAAATTAGAAGTTTTTTATATTGCAAATAAATCAGATAATTTGTATTTTACTTTACTAGCAGATGCAAGTGCTTCTACAAAAGCTAATGAAGATTATGATATAGATATAGTAAATGTAGGAATACAGGAGATAAATAGGCTAAATAAAAAGTATTCAAAAGATGGAATGGGAATATTTCAATTTATTTATAGAAAACGTACATGGTGCGAAAGTGAAAAATGTTATCTAGGTTGGGAAAGAAAAAGGGGACTTATTAACCAATTTAATGAATACTTGTTAGGAAATATTAAAAATCCATTTAAAGCAAATACTATTGAAGAATATAGGAAAATTGATAAGTTGCCAGAAATTAAATATATAATAACTTTAGATTCAGACACAAATTTAGTTTTAAATTCTGGATTAGAATTAATTGGTACAGCAGCACATATATTAAATAAACCAATATTAAATAAAAACCAAGATTTAGTTATAAATGGACATGCATTAATACAGCCACGTGTTGGAATTGACTTAGTATCTTGCAGTAAAAGTATTTTTACAAAAATATTTGCAGGTGCAGGAGGAATTGATTCTTACACAAATGCTATATCAGATGTATATCAAGATAATTTTGAACAAGGAATATTTACAGGAAAAGGAATATACGATTTAAAAGTATTTTCTAAGGTTTTAAAAAATGAAATTCCACCAAATACAGTATTAAGCCATGATTTATTAGAGGGAAATTATTTAAGATGTGCACTAGCATCAGATATTTTACTGTTAGATGGATATCCATATAAATATAATTCTTTTATAACAAGACAAGCAAGATGGATACGAGGAGATTGGCAAATAATAAGATGGATTAAGAAAAATATAAAAGATAGTGCAGGAAAAATAAAGAAAAATCCACTAAATACTTTATCTAAGTATAAAATATTAGATAATCTTAGAAGAAGTTTAGTTGAAATATGTATATTAATAAATATATTAGTGTTATCCACATTAAAAATGTTTTTTGGGATAACTATATGGCAAATAGTATCTATAATGTTAATAACTATATTGACACCTATGATTTTAGAAATATTAACATATGTAACTTCTAAACAAAGTGATGCAATAAATCATAAATATTTTGTAAAGACTATAACAGGTTTAAAAGCTACTATGTTAAGAGGCATAATAATTCTTGCGAATTTGCCACATAAGGCTTATATATCTTTTAATTCTATTGTTAAAACAATTTATAGAATGAAAATATCAAAACATAATTTATTAGAATGGACAACAGCAGAAGAGGCAGAAGAAGCGGGAAAAACAGATTTATTATCATATTATAAATTGATGATGGTAAATGTAATTTCAGGAATAGTAGGAATATTAATATTATTCACATATCCACAATACTTTATTAACATTATAATGTATGCAATATGCATTTTGTGGATAATTGCACCATTAATAACATGGTATATAAGTAAAGAAGAAATACAAAAAGCAGATGTAAGAAAGTTAAATAAAGATGATATAAATTATGTATTAGAAATAGGTAAAAAAACATGGGAATATTTTGAAACATATATAAACGAAAAAAATAATTTTTTGCCACCTGATAACTATCAAGAAAATAGACATCCATTAACAGTAGATAGAACATCATCAACCAATATAGGGTTAGGATTAATGAGTATAATATCTGCATATGACTTAGGGTATATAGATTTAGATTATTCAATAGATTTAATGAAAAACATGTTAAACACAATAATGAATTTATCTAAATGGAATGGACATTTATATAATTGGTATAATACAAAAACTCTACAACCATTAATTCCTAAATATATATCAACAGTAGATAGTGGTAATTTTGTTGGATATTTATATGTAGTAAAAGAGTTTTTGAAAAATATAGTAAATAATAATTTGAAAAAACAAAAATATGAAAATACAGATTTAATAAATAATATGATATCAAATATAGAAGATTTGATACAAAAAACAGATTTTAGTGTTTTGTATGATTATGAAAAACGATTATTTTCAATAGGATTTAATGTAGAAGAAAATAAATTAACAGATTCATATTATGATTTACTAGCATCAGAAGCAAGACAAGCAAGTATAGTAGCTATAGCAAAAAAAGATGTATCATCTAAGCATTGGCAAAATTTAAGTAGGACTTTAACAGTAATGAATAAATATAAAGGACTTGTATCTTGGTCTGGAACAGCATTTGAGTATTTAATGCCAAATGTAAATATAAAAAGATATCCACGGAAGCCTACTTGATGAATCTTGTAAATTTATGATAATGAGTCAAAAAGAATATGCAAAAAGATTAGCAATACCATGGGGAATATCTGAATCTGCATTTAATTTAAAAGACTTAAATTCAAATTACCAGTATAAGGCATTTGGAATTCCATGGCTTGGGCTAAAAAGAGGTCTTGCAGATGAAATGGTAGTGTCTTCTTATGGTAGTGTACTTGCAATACAAGATGAACCACAAGCAGTTGTAAATAATTTAAAAGATTTAGAGTCAAAAGGAATGTATGGAAAGTTTGGATTTTATGAAGCAATAGATTTTACTCCAACAAGACTTGGAAATAATCAAAAATATGCAGTAGTTAAAACATATATGGCACATCATCAAGCATTAATACTTTTATCTATAAATAATTTAATAAATAACAATATATTACAAGAAAGATTTATGGGAAATCCAAATATAAAAGCAATAGATATACTTTTACAAGAAAGAATGCCAGAAGATGTAATAATAACTAAAGAAAAAAAGGAAAAACCTGCGAAACCAAAAAGTATAGATTATCAAAGTTATTCAGAAAAGGTATTCACAAAATTAAATAACAATATAAATAATTTTAATATAATATCTAATGAAAATTACACTATATGTGTAAATGAAAGAGCAGAAGGCTTTAGTAAATATAAAGATATATTAGTAAATAGATTTAAAGTTACAAATGATTATCCACAAGGTATAGGATTTTATATAAAAAACATAAGAACAAAAAAAGTATGGAGTACAATCTATTCAGAATGCAATAAAAAACCAGATAAATATGAAGTACATTTCATGCCAGATACAGATAAATTTATAAGATATGATGAAAATATTACATCTATATGTAAAATAACCACAGCTCCAAACGATCCAGTAGAAATACGAAGATTAGAATTAAAAAATAATGGTAATATAGAAGAAACAGTAGAAATTACAAGTATATTAGAACCTGTATTATCAACAGCGCAACAAGATTATTCACACATGAGTTTCAACAATTTATTTCTAAAATTTGAATATTTAGAAGATACAAATACAATATTAGTAAAAAGAAATAAAAGAGGGGATACAAATCCTATATATTTAGGAGTAAACCTATGCACACAAGATGAAACAATAGGAGAATTAGAATATGAAATAGATGAGGAAAAACTAAATGGTGGACAAACACTTAAAGTACCTAAAATGATAGAAAACTCTATACCATTTTCAAAAAGTTTAGGACTTAGTGTAGATCCAATAGTAGCACTAAGAAGAACTTTAAAAATAAAACCAAATGAAAAAGTAATATTAAATTTAGTAATAAGTGTATCTGAAAATAAAGAAGAAGTTGAAGAAAATATAAAAAAATATATAAATACAGAAAATACAAAAAGAGCTTTTGAGTTATCAAAAATAAGAACACAAGAAGAGGCAAGATATTTAGGAATAAAAGGAACAGATATTGAAACATATCAAAAAATACTATCATATTTAATAGTACAAAACCCAATGAAAAAACTTTATTTAAAAAACGACAAAAATTATTCACAATCAGATTTATGGCAATATGGTATATCTGGAGATTTAAGTATATTGCTTGTTAAAATAAAAGATATAAATGACATATATGTTATACAAGAATTACTAAAAGCATATGAATATTTCAAAGCAAAAAATATAGATATAGATTTAGTAATTTTAGATGAAGAAGAAAATGTATATGAAAAGTATGTAAAAGAAGCAATTGAAACACAAATATTAAATAGACATTTAATGCATATGTTAAATCAAAGAGGAGGTATATATGTATTAAGAGCAGATGAGATAGAAAATAAAGATATACTAGAATTTAGAGCAAATGTAATAATAGATACACATTTAGGAAATCTAAAAACAATAATAAAAGATCAAGAAGAAGATTACCTAAACACAATAAAAGTTATTCCAGATGAAATAATAAGTGAGCCAAAACAATCAAATTTCGAGAAAAAAACAAATTTAATAAATATTGAAAATTTAAAATATTATAATGAATATGGAGCATTTTCAGAAGATGGAAAAGAATATATAATTAAGATAAACAAAGATAATATACCACCTGTTATATGGAGTCATGTAATAGGAAATAAGAATTTTGGAAGTTTAGTAACACATAATGGTTTAGGGTTTACTTGGAATAAAAATAGTAGATTAAATAGAATAACAGAATGGACAAATAATACAATAATGGAAATACCATCAGAAATAATATATGTAAAAGATAAAATATATAATACGAGTTGGTCATTATCTCCAAATTTAAATCAAGATGATGAAGAATACTATGTAACATACGGATTTGGATATGCAAAATATACTCATTTAAGGCTTGGACTTTTACAAGAATTAGAAACGTATGTGCCAATAAATGAGAATGTAAAAGTTAATATATTAAGATTAAAAAATACATTACCAGAAAAAAGAGAATTAAAGTTAATATATTATATAAAACCTGTATTAGGAGAAGATGTAACCAAAACAAATGGATTTATAGATGTAAAATATGATGAGGACTCAAATATTATATATGCACAAAATTTATACACAAGTGAAATTGAAGCATGTAACTGCTATATATCAAGTAGTGCAAAGATAAAATCGTATACAGGAAATAAAAAATGGTTTATAGGAAATGGAACAATAGCAAAACCAGAAGCAATAAATAAGCAGGAACTAAATAAAGAAAACTCATTAGGTATTGCTCCATGTATTGCAATAGAAATTAATGTAGAATTAAAAGCATATGAAGACAAAGAAATATCAATAGTATTAGGAAGTAAAGAAGAAAAAGTACAAGATAGACAAATAGCATATAAATATACAAAAGTAGAAAATTGCAAAGAAGAATTAGATAATACAAAAAAATATTGGTCAGAATTATTACGAACAATACAAGTAAAAACACCTGTTGAATCTACAAATATATTAATAAATGGATGGCTTGCATATCAAACTATAGTATGTAGACTATGGGGAAGATCAGGATTTTACCAATCTGGTGGAGCATATGGATTTAGAGATCAATTACAAGATACAATGGGAATAAAATATATAAGTCCAGAATTTATGAGGTATCAAATTATAAAACACGCATCACATCAATTTATACAAGGAGATGTAGAACACTGGTGGCATGAAGAAACATTAAAAGGAATTCGTACAAGATTTTCAGATGATTTATTATGGCTACCATATGTTACTGCTGAATATGTAAGGTTTACAGGAGATAAAACATTATTAGAAGAGCAAGCACCTTATGTAGAAGGGGAAATATTACAAGAAGGGCAAGATGAGCTATATGATACACATATAGCATCTAAAGAACAGGAGAATATATATAAACATTGTATACGTGCAATAGATAAAGCAATAAATTTAGGAGAACATGGAATACCAAAAATAGGATCAGGAGATTGGAATGATGGATTTAGTACAGTTGGTAACAAAGGAAAAGGAGAAAGTATATGGCTTGGCTTCTTCTTATATGAGGTATTAAATAGATTTATAAAATTGTGTGAAATAAAAGAAGACACTCAAAAAATACAAGAATATAAAAAAGTACAAGAAAATCTAAAAAAAGCTCTAAATACACATGGTTGGGATGGAAGATGGTATAGAAGAGCATATACAGATGATGGTAAAATATTAGGAACAATAGAAAATGAAGAATGCAAAATAGATAGCATAGCACAAAGTTGGTCTATAATATCAGGAGCAGGAGATAATGATAAAAAATATATATCAATGGAAAGTTTAGAAAATCATTTAGTAGATAAAGAAAACGGAATTATAAAGTTGTTAGATCCAGCATTTGAAAAAAGTGATTTAGAGCCAGGATATATAAAGGCATATTTGCCAGGAGTTAGAGAAAATGGTGGACAATACACACATGGAGCAATATGGGCAGTTATAGCTCAAGCAATATTAGGATTTGGGCAAAAAGCTATGCAATACTTTAAAATTATAAATCCAATAGAACATTCTAGAACAAAAGAAGCAGTAAACAAATACAAAGTAGAACCATATGTAATAGCAGCAGATGTATATGGAGTAGGAAATCTAGCAGGAAGAGGAGGGTGGACATGGTATACAGGTTCAAGTAGTTGGATGTATAAAGCAGGAATAGAATATATATTAGGATTAAAAATATTTAACAATACACTATGGGTAGAACCATGTATACCTCCAGATTGGAAGGAATACTCTATAAGATATAACTATAAAACTAGCACATACAACATAAAAATAAAAAATCCAGATGGAAAAGAAACAGGAGTAAGCAAATTTAGTGTAAATGGAGAAGAAGTACAAGATAAGAAAATAAAGTTAATAGATAATGCAAGAATATATGAAATAGAAGTAATAATGTAAATTAAAAAGTTATTTCACATTTGTGAAATAACTTTTTAATTATAAAATAATTTGTTATTTTTACATTAACCACATTATAGAAAAATCGTAAAAAGTGGTTACTATTCACAGACAATAGCAGTAAGTAGCGAAGACTAAGTAATATATTTTATTTTGTAATGAAGACCCGACAGCCCATTGAGGCGGGGGAATACCCGTGAGCTTGGAGGGCGAAATGAAAAAATAAAATATATTACTTAGCCGTAGCGGATTTTATTATATATGCTGTGAACTGTAACAAAAAGTGGTATCAATATTTAGAAAAATAGTAAAAAATGGTTTACAATATTATGAAAAATAGATATAATGTTAATATAAAAACTAAAGAATAGGTGAAAGTCTATGAATGAACAAAAGTTTATGCCAGAAGGGTGGCAAACAAAAGATATTATATATAGTAAAGATAATTTAGAAAATGCATTTAAGAATGGAGAAATTATTCAAGGTTTTGTTACAAAATGCGATTCAGATTATAATTTACATATTGATTTAGGTAATTATATAAAAGGTATAATTCCAAAAGAAGAGGTTGAAGCAGTTAATGTTGATGCAAATGGAATTGCAAAACCTAATGTTTACGCAAATAAAGTAAATAAAATTGTTCAGTTTAAAGTAAAAGATATCTGTGATAATGATATATACATATTATCTAGAAAAGTAGTTGGAAAGCAAGCCTTACAATGGGTAAAAGAAGATTTACAAGAAGGAATGATTTTAAAAGGAATTGTAAAAAGCATACAACCATATGGAGTTTTTGTTGAAATTGGTGGAGGAATAGTTGGACTTTTGTATATAGAAGATATTTCTATTGCAAGAATTCAAACACCATTTGAACGATTTAAAATTGGACAAAAGATTAATGTAATGGTTAAATCGATAGATAGATGTAGCCAAAGGGTAATACTAACTCACAAAGAATTACTTGGTACTTGGGAAGATAATATAAAAGACTTTAAAGTTGGAGATACTGTAATTGGCATAGCAAGGGAAGAAGAAAAGAACAAAAATGGAATATTTATTGAGTTAAAACCAAATTTAGTTGGACTTGCTGATTATAAAGAAAATATAAAATATGGACAAAAGGTAAATGTAGGTATAAGAAAAATAATTCCTGAAAGGAAAAAAGTAAAATTAGTTTTTGTTTAAAAAGGAGGAGTAGAAATGGTTGAAGATAACCAAATTGAAGCAAAAAATTCACCATTTGCAATAAGAGAAGGTGAAGTAAAAACATTTGATGGAAAAGATGGATATGTATCAATGAATCAAATTGTTCACAAAATTAATATAGGTCATATAAATGAATTACATTTTGCAATTATAGAAATTGTAAATGAATTTGAATTTATAACATCTAGGCAATTATGTCAAATATTAGATTGGAAAGGAATTGAATATAAATCACAAGATAAATTAAATAATAAATTAGATCAACTTATAAAATCTAAAATTTTAACTAGATATTATTTTAGTTCAGAAGAAGGAAAAGGGATTTATAGAATATATTGTTTAGAAAAAATGGGAAAATACTTATTAAATTCAAGAGGTATTGAATGCAAATGGCAACCAACAGATAATACAAAACCAGTTGCAATGATAAAGAAAAGACTTGCAGGAAACCAAACAATTCTTGCATATTTAAGAAAAGTAAAAGCATTTGATACATATATAGTAAAACCAACAATCACAGCAAAAACATTAGGTAAAGCATTTAAAGCTACAGGTGGAAGCGTAAAATTAACAAAAAACAACAAGTCTATAATATTTGTATTTGAAGTAGTAAGAAGAGAAGATGACTGGGAAAAGAAACTAATAGATAAAATGAGATTATATCAAGATTTTTATGCAAATTTCCTACCAGGAGATTCAGGTTTTAGTGCAATGCCACAACTAATATTTATATGTGAAGATGAAAAACATACAGCACAAACATTTAAAACAATAGTAACAAATCAATTAGAAATAACACAAATTAAACTATATTTTTCAACTGATCTAAGACAAAACAATGAAACTCTTGCAAAAACTTTAGTAGAATTTAAACTAGATGAACAAACTAACAAATATAAAGTAGAAGATGTAGAACTTAAGTTATTAGACTAAAATTATAGGCAAATGCTTTTAAACAGGCACGTACTATGTGTAAAGTAACAATTATATGAGGAAAAGGTCTAATTTTGCTGTTGCAAAATAATTAATATGTGTTATAATTAATATGACAACTTTTTATATAGATATCATGATGTAAAGGAGGACAATGAATGAAACACATTAAGACTTTGGACACCAAAAACCTTGCAAGCACAATGGTAAAAGGGGGATGTGGCGAATGCCAGACATCATGCCAGTCAGCTTGTAAAACATCATGCACAGTGGGGAATCAGTCTTGCGAAAAAGCAAAATAGACTGATGTGCAAAAAAAGCGGGAGTTTGTTTTCCCGCTTTTTTATAGTAATAAAGGAAAAGGAAAATGGTATGGATAAAGAAATTGTAGTAATTGGAGCAGGTCTTGCAGGATGTGAAGCGGCATATCAAATTGCAAAAAGGGGAATAAAAGTTAAATTATATGAAATGAAACCTAAAAAATTTTCAGAAGCTCATTGTAGCAAAAATTTTGCAGAGATAGTATGTAGTAATTCGTTTAAGTCTAATTTACATACTAATGCCTGTGGATTATTAAAAGAAGAATTACGAAGATTAGATTCTTTATTAATAAAATGTGCAGATAAAACAAGTGTGCCAGCAGGGCAAGCATTAGCAGTAGACCGTGAAAAATTTTCTAACATGGTTACTAAAATAATTAAAGAGAATCCTAATATTGAAATTATAAATGAAGAATATGAGGGAAATGATTTTTCAAATGAACAAATCAAAATTATAGCAACAGGACCACTCACATCTGATATTCTTGCAAAAAACATATCTAAACTAACAGGAACAGATAAACTATATTTTTATGATGCAGCAGCGCCAATAGTTACAAAAGAAAGTATAGATATGAATATTGCATTTTTTGGAGATAGGTATGAACAAGAAAGAGGAAAAAATGAGGATGTAGAAGAATGGAAAAAAAGAATAAACAATAACAAAGCAAGTTATATAAACTTGCCAATGAATAAACAAGAATATGAAGAATTTTGTAATGAACTAATTAATGCACAAGTAGCAACCTTACATGAATTTGAAAAAAGAGAAATATTTGAAGGATGTATGCCAATAGAAATAATGGCCAAAAGAGGACTAGATACATTAAGATTTGGTCCATTAAAACCAGTAGGATTTACAGATTTACGAACCAATGTACGACCATATGCAATAGTTCAACTAAGACAAGATAACGAAGAAGGAACTATATACAATTTAGTAGGATTTCAAACAAATTTAAAATTTGGAGAACAAAAAAGAGTATTTAGCAAAATACCAGGACTACAAAATGCAGAATTTGTAAAATATGGTGTAATGCACAAAAATACATATATAAATTCCACTAAATTATTAGATGCAACATACAATTTAAAACAAAATCCATATATATTTTTTGCAGGACAAATAACAGGAGTAGAAGGGTATGTAGAATCAATATCATCTGGAATGGTTGCAGGAATAAATGCTGCGAATAAATTAATGAAAAAAGACAAGATAATATTTTCTACTCAAACTATGATAGGAGCACTTGCCAAATACATATCAACCACAAACGAAAAATTCCAACCCATGAATGCTAATTTTGGAATATTGCCCCAATTAGATGAAAAAATTAAAGATAAAAAGCTAAAATATGAAAAATTAGCAAATAGAGCTTTAGATGAGTTATAATTAGAAATTAAAGCAATTTTCTAGTAAATAAATGTTGCTATATTTAGAAAAAAGTATATAAAAATAACATAAAAAATGACAAATTTACATAAAATTGTTGAAAAAATGTTTTTTATGTGATAAAATAAACATAAATATGTTTTTATATAAACTAGAATGGGGAGGATAAAAATGGAAGAAAAAGTTATGAATTGCTTAGAAAAAGCAAACGAAGAAATTCAAGATAGAAAGAATAGAATAAACGAATTAAATAAACAAAAAAAGATTAATGAAGATAAAAGAAAGAACCTATTACAAGTTAAAAAAATGTTCGGAAAAGATGATACTGTATATAAAGTTGCTGATGAAGAAAGCAAAGAAAAACTAAAATTAATAAAAGCAACAAGAAAAGAAATGGCAGACTTAAAAGGAGAAATTAAAGAGTTTAAGCAAATGATGACTACTGTGGTAGAAGCACAAAAAGAAATAGAAGAAAAAGAAAAAAGAATTGAAGAAATAAAAAAAGAAAGAGAAAGCATTTTCGAAGAAAGAGAAAAATTATTAAAAGTAAAAAAACTTTTTGATAAAGAAGACAAAGTATATGTAGTTGCAAGGAAAGAAGATAAAGAGAAATTAAAAATGCTAAAAGAAAAAAGCAAAGAATTAATTCAATTAAATGAAGAAATAGAAGAATATAAAGGAAAAATAGAAGAAATTGAATCTAAATTAGGTGTAAAAACACAGAATAAAGAAGAAAAACCAGAAGATAAAGAAAAACAATCTAAGGAAGAAGAAAAAGATTCAGCAAAAAAAGAAGAAAAACCAAAAGATAAAGAAAAACAATCTAAGGAAGAAGAAAAAGATTCAGCAAAAAAAGAAGAAAAGCCAAATGGTAAAAATAAACAACCTAAGAAAGAGAAAGAAGATGAAGACAAAGAAATAGAAATTCCTGATTTAGATGAAAGTTTAAAAGATAAAATAGAGGAACAAACATCAAACAGTCAAGAAGCCGATAAATTATCTGACGAAGAGAAAAAGGCTATAATAGCAAGAAAGATAGAAGAAGGAAGAAAGTTAAGAGAAAACACTAATCAAACAGAGGAAAAATCAGCATTAGATACATTAGAAGAGCTAGAAGTACCAGAAGAAAAGAAGATAGAAATTGTAATAGGAAGAACAGTAAATGTAATTGATGGAAAAAATAAATTTAAATTAAGTACTTATCAAGTAAAAAATGTAATTAGTATTGCTAATGGAATAGGAGTAATGGGAATTTTAACTGATAATGGAATTAGAACAGAAGATATAGAAGAAAAAGATATTTTAAGATTATTTAATGAAAAATTAGTTGATCCTATTGTAATTAAAGCGTTAGCTGAAAACAAAACACTAAAAAAAGAAGAAAGACATGATATGATTAAACAATATATTAAAGGAGATGTTTCTAATATTAGTATAGTATATGATGCAAAAGCATTATCAAAAGGTCATATTTTCAGCAAATTAATGGGAAATACAGAGCTTGAAGATAGTGATAAAGCAAAAATACTAGAATTTGGAGAAAAAGCTAAAGAAAATGAGATAGCTCAAATTAAAGGAGAATATAAATTAGGATTTTTAGATAGTGCAATAAATATGGGAAAATCGCTATTTAGCAGAGTGAAAAAAACTCCAAAATTTCCAAAATTTCCGAAATTTCCAGGAAAAGGAGATCCAAAGCCTAAAGAAGAAACTACAAAAGAGCCTGAACAAGAGCCAAAAGACGGTAAAAAGGCATTTGAAGATGAAATTAGTAGAAATGGTGAATTAAAAGGTAAAGCTACAATACAGGCAAATGAAATAAGTGAAAATGTTGTCAAAGCATATGAAAAATATAAAACTTATTTTATTGGACAAGTAGGAAAAGATGCTATAGATGCAGCACAACTAGGGATGTTTGGATTAAAAACACAATTAGAATTAGACCAATTTAAAAAATTATGGTATTCTAAAAACATCACAGATAAAGGAAAAGTAATAGAAGATCCAGAATTAGTATTGTAATAATAAGCACTCACTTTTTAGTGAGTGTTTATTATATATTAGATGTATAAAAAAAATAAAACTGGAAAAAATTTATTTATTAGGATGAATAAATTTTGGGAGGTACATATGGATACAAGTAATATGAAAAATATAGTAGTTTTAAAGGATTTACCATCTAATATAGTAGATGAAGCTATAGTTATACTAAAGTCAAATGTAAATTTAAAAAAATATGATTTTGTAGAAAGTAAAAAAGAAAGTATAAAATCTAATGTAAATAGTAAAAAGGAAACAAAAAATTATATTGTAAAAGAGGCTGAAGCAATTGTTAGTAACTACTTATCAAGAGTAGAAAAACCAAAAGAATTAGAATGCAAAAATAAAAAATTAGAAAAAAAGTATAGTAATATAAAAAAGCTAACTATATTTTTTGCAGTTCTTGCAATTTTTGGAATAGTGGTAAATTTAATATAAGTAAGAATAAAACCTCATCTTGTAACATATATATTACAAAATATAAAGTTACAATAGAAGAGGTGTTTTTTATTGGAAAAAAGTTTAACTCCAGAAGAAAAAATAAAAAGAGCTCAGGAAATTTATTATAGAAGAAGAAACCAATATACACGTGCAAATGTAGCAACTGTAAACGTTTCAGATAATAAAAATTATGGTTTATTTAAGAAATTAATATTACAAGTATTAATTTGTTTATTAATATATTTTATATTTTATCTTATTCAAACAAGTAATTACATATTTTCAGAAGATGTAATAAACAAAACAAAAGAAATATTATCATATGATATTAATTTACCTAAAATGTATAATCAAGTAGTAGAATACATAAACACAAACTGGAGTATAGATAATACACAAGATAACAACATACAAAATCAAGATCAAAATACTATTCCACAAAACAGTCAACAAGAAAATCAAGATCAAAATAATATCCAACAAAATACTGAACAAACAAATCAAGAACAAGAAAATAATATAGATACTCAAAATGCAATAGGTGGAGGAGATATACAAGATGTACAATTGCAAGATAAAAAAGAAGAACCAACTCAAAATGAAGAAACAGCTAAGACAGATGAAGAATATATAAAAGAAAACTTTTCTTTTATAAAACCAGTAACAGGAGTGGTATCTTCTGAGTTTGGACTAAGAAATGTAGACAATCCAATAGTAAGCAAAAATCATTTAGGAATAGATATAGCAGCAAATACAGGGACAGTAATTTATGCAGCAATGGAAGGAACTGTTAAAGTATCTTCAACAGTAGGCAGTTATGGATACCATATAAAAATAGAAAATAATGATGTTAACACTTTATATGCTCATTGTAGTAAATTATATGTAAATGTTGGAGATGTTGTAAAACAAGGAACTCCAATAGCAGAAGTAGGATCAACAGGAAACTCAATACGGACCACATTTACATTTTGAAATAATACGAAAAGACAAATATATAAATCCTAGAGATATATTAGAATTTTAGGAGGATAAAATGAGCATAAAAATTAATTTGAAAATATTTCTATTTGCTATAATATTTTATTTTACTAAACAAATAGAAATATATGCTATACTAATGATATTTGCACTAATACATGAGTTAGGTCATTTAATATGTGGACTAGTTTTAGGACTAAAACCTAAATCTTTAAAAATAATGCCATTAGGATTTGCAGTAGAATTTACAATATTAGCAGACTACTACAATAAACATATAGCAAAAGGAAATATGTTAGATTTAAAAAAGCTAATAATAGCACTTGCAGGGCCAATTATTAATTTTATTATAGCAATTCTATGCATTATTTTTAAAAGCAAAATTCACATAGAAAATATACAATACATAATATATGCTAACATATTAATAGGACTCTTTAATTTATTACCTATATATCCAATGGATGGAGCAAGAGTAATAAAACATGTGTTACACATATGTATTGGAAAAAAACAAACAATGACATATATAAATAAGACATCTAATATATCAATAATACTAATAACAGCAATTTCAAGCATATTAATATATTATTTAAAAAATATAGCTATATTGTTTATAGTATTATACTTGTGGTGTTTGGTAATAAAAGAAAACCAAAAATACAACATAAAATCAAGAATATATAAAGTAATAGACATATCCAAAAATAATTATAAAACAAAAGTAAGCAAAAATATAATGAATTAAAATTATTAACTAGTAATACAAAATAGTTACTGTATAATGGTATAAAGAAAAGGTTAAATATAAATATTAAAAATTCCGTTCTCCAAGGCGTTTAAGAGAAGTTGGTTTTAATAAATAACGTAACACTTCGTACAAAAAAACATTATCGAGTAGTTACTATTCACAGACAATAGCAGTAAGTAGCGAAGACTAAGTAATATATTTTATTTTGTAATGAAGACCCGACAGCCCATTGAGGCGGGGGAATACCCGTGAGCTTGGAGGGCGAAATGAAAAAATAAAATATATTACTTAGCCGTAGCGGATTTTATTATATATGCTGTGAACTGTAACATCGAGTAACACAAAATTTAATAAAATACTAATAAATTATTGAAATTATATTAATTTAATAGTAATATATACATAGAAAATAATTATAGGAGCGAGCAAATGATGAAAAATTGTAAAGGTATTACTCTTATTACGTTAGCTTTGGCCATTACTATTATGGCTATTATAGCTACTACTTTGGTATATAATATAAATACAGGAGCACATACAAGGGCTCTTAATAATATGTATAAAGATGTTGAGGTTCTGAGGGATAGAGTAGACTTGTATTTTTCAAAATTTGGAACATTACCAATTGTATCTACAACATATACTAATATAGATAATATAAAAGCTATTAATGTAAATGATAATGATATTTATTATGTTATAGATTTAGAAGCATTAGAAAATATAACATTATCTTTTGGAAAGGGATATCAAAACTATAAAACTAATTCTGATACTTCAATTACAGATGTGTATGTGGTAAATGAAAAAAGTCATAATGTGTATTATATAAAAGGTATTAAATATGATAATAAAATGTATTATACAGTTCCAGGTCAATATACAAAAATAACAACACCAGATTGGTCAGATGAATATACTGAAACTAAAATATATACAGACACAAATGGAAATACTGCATGGATTCCAAAAGGTTTTCAAGTATCGCTAAAACAAGGTGAAAACACTATATTAGGTGGATTAGTTATAAGAAATGCAACAGATAAAAATGAATTTGTATGGATTCCTACAGATTTAGTAACATATAAGATAAATGAGTGGAATCAAGAAACTGTTACAGCAGATTATCAAGAATATTATGTGGAAGATGTAGCAGAAAATACAAAAATTATAAATGATATAACTAAAAGTGTAAGCCAACATAAAGGTTATTATATAAGTAGATATGAAGCTGGTTTAACAACAAAAAGAACAGGTAGAACAGAAACGAGCTTAAATCAACTTCCACGACCAATCTTTAGACCTACAACTAAAGAAACACCAATATATGCCTATAATTGTGTAACTTGGAATGATGTAACATATTTAGCAAATAATATATATAACAAAGAACAAAATGATGTAATGAGTAGACTAATAAGTGCAAGAAGTTGGGATACAGCATTAAAATTTATTGAAACAGTAGGAGAAGATGCAGATAGTGCATATCCATTAAATGCTGAAGGAAAAGGATGGTATAGTGATAATAAATCTAATAATGAAAATCTTGAAACAGGAAAATCAGTAGATATTACAAATAAAACTACACCAAATAAGTTGAAAAATATATATGACATGGCAGGAAATTTGTGGGAATGGTCTTCTGATAGAAGTAAGACTACTGCAAATAGAAGACTTATTAGACGGAGGTTCTTATAATAATTTGCCAACAGCTGGACAAGCATGTAATCGTTATTATTATGAAGATAATTATTCAAGTACTAGTGGAGGTATGCGTGTTGTGCTTTATATACAATAGTACATCGTTGTGTTACAGTTCACAGCATATATAATAAAATCCGCTACGGCTAAGTAATATATTTTATTTTTTCATTTCGCCCTCCAAGCTCACGGGTATTCCCCCGCCTCAATGGGCTGTCGGGTCTTCATTACAAAATAAAATATATTACTTAGTCTTCGCTACTTACTGCTATTGTCTGTGAATAGTAACATCGTTGTAGGTTACAATATTAAAAAAATAATTAAATACTATTGACAAATATTCTATTGTTATATAAAATAGCAATAGAATATTTGTTTGGAGGAGAAATATGTTAGCATATATAAAAGGTAGTTTAGAAATGAAGTTTAACAATTATATTGTTATAGATGTTGGAGGATTAGGATATAAGGTATTTATGTCTGAAAATGCAATTGAAAATATAGGAAATATTGGAGATATTGTAAAAGTACACACACATTATCGTGTAAGAGAGGACGATATTAGTATTTATGGTTTCTTAAGTAATGATGAACTAAAAATGTTTGAATTGTTAATTGGAGTTAGTGGAATTGGTGCAAAATCTGCAATAACTATGTTATCTAAAATAACACCATCTAGTTTTGCACTTGCAGTTATTACAAACGATACATCAAAACTTGTAAAGATTCCTGGAATAGGAGCAAAAACAGCAGCAAGAATAGTATTAGAATTAAAAGATAAACTAAAAACAACAGAAGCGTTAAGAGATGACAATAATCAAATTAAAGAAGCAATAGTAGAAGATAATAAAGTTACAGAAGCAATTTCTGCTTTACAGGTACTAGGATATAATAGAAAAGAAATTGATAAAACATTAGAAACTTTAGATAAAGATAGTTTATCACTAGAAGAAATAATAAGAAAATCTTTATTAATTTTAGGAAAATAATTTGTATGAATTTTAAATGATTTATTTACTAGTAGAAAAACTATCAAAAGACTAATATTATGAAGATAGGAAATGCTTTAAAAGAGGTTAAATAATCGGAGTAAAGCAGAAAGGAATGGATTTTAATATGGATTTAAGTAAGCCACTTGCTTTTAGAATGAGGCCCAAAAATTTAGATGAATATGTAGGACAAGAACATATATTAGGAAAAGATAAAATCTTATATAGAACAATAAAAGCAGATAGATTATCTAGTATTATATTGTGGGGACCACCAGGATGTGGAAAAACATCTCTTGCACGTGTAATTAGCGAAACTACAAAATATAAATTTACAAAAATAAATGCAGTAACATCTGGAGTTGGAGATATAAAAAAAGCAATTGAAGAGGCTAAAAATGCATTTTTTAATCCAACAGGAAAATGTATACTATTTATAGATGAAATTCATAGATTTAATAAATTACAACAAGATGCTTTGTTACCATTTGTGGAAGATGGAACAGTCATTCTAATTGGAGCTACAACTGAAAATCCATATTTTGAAGTAAATAAAGCTTTAATATCTAGATCTATGGTATTTAAATTAGAACCATTAACAACAAAAGATATATTTAAAGTACTAAAAATGTCTTTAACACGAGAAGATGGATTAAAAAGTTTTAATGTAAAAATAGAAGATGAAACATTGCAAAAAATTGCAGAAGTATCAAATGGAGATGTAAGAACAGCACTAAATGGACTAGAAGTTGCAGTATTGACTACAAATATGGACTCAGATGGATATATACATATAACTAACCAAATAGCAGCAGATAGTGTTAGAAATAGAAAAGCTATATTTGATAAAAATGGAGATAGTCATTATGATAATATAAGTGCATTTATAAAATCAATGCGAGGAAGTGATCCTGATGCTAGCATATTTTATCTAGCACGAGCATTAAACGGAGGAGAAGATCCTGTATTTTTAGCAAGAAGAATAGTAATTGCAGCAGCAGAGGATGTAGGCATGGCAAATCCAAATGCATTAGTAATTGCAACATCTGCAATGCAAGCAGTAACTATGGTTGGAATGCCAGAAGCAAGAATAATATTAGCAGAAGCAGCAGTATATTTGGCAACATCTAAAAAATCCAATGCATCATATCTTGCAATAAATAAAGCAATAGAAGATGTGTCTACAAAAGATACAGGTGAAATACCAATGCATATAAGAAATGCTCCAGCAGAAGGAATGCAACAGTTTGGTTATGGTAATGAATATAAGTATCCACATGATTATCCAGGACATTTTATAGAACAACAATATTTGCCAGATAAGATGTTAGGTACGAAATATTATATAAAAGATGACACAGTAAAT
The DNA here is from genome assembly GCA_948468275.1 of uncultured Clostridium sp. Lineage (GTDB taxonomy): Bacteria > Bacillota > Clostridia > TANB77 > CAG-508 > RGIG8482. The sequence continues at coordinate 25,649 of CAOKHI010000017.1, forward strand.
TAAAACAGATAAAAACATTGAATTACCTATATTTTAAATGGAAATTTAGTAAAATAAAGCACCATTATACATAAATTAGAAGAACTATTCTAATTTATATAATAGTGCTTTTTTAAACATTTTTATTATTATCATCATCAGGTATATATTCTAACAATTCAGAAATCTCACAATCAAATGCCTTACATATACTATTTAACTGTTTTATATCAATTCGTTTTACTTCTTCATAATACATTTTTGAAATTGTAGCGGGTCTAATATTAGTCATATTAGATAAAGTTTTTTGTGTCATCTTATGTTTTCCTAATAAATCAGATAATTTTATTTTTATCATATGAATGCCTCCTAAATTTAAAAATAAAGTCGAAATGTGTCGAAAAAATAGAAAAAATAGGTTTTAGTTGTATTTTATCATTTAATGTATTAAAATTACACTGTAAGAAAAGAATATAACGTTTAGAGTAATAAAAACTTATCTAGCGGTAAAGTAAAAAAAGAGGAGGACGTTGAATGTTTAGAATGTATGAAAATGAATTTTGTAAAAGAAAATGGAAAGAAGAGAGTGTAGAATATCTAAGAGAATTACAAAGATTTTTTGATGTTGTTGAAAATGTAAAAGATGAAAAATTAAAAATGAGAATAATATATCAAATGTTAAAATGTGATGAAGTTTTAACAAAACTTGCTGAAAAATATTAATATGATATAATGTAAGTTACTGTATTATAATTAAGTAATATTTAGTTTATACATTTTGACTATATATTATGTTTAGTTTTATATACTAATAAACAATTAAAATAATATTATATAGTATAAAAATTATATATTTGCACACACTACCTAAAAAATGGCAGTGGTGTAAAAATGGTAAAGAAGATATTAATTGGGTTAATTGCAGGATTAGTTAGTGGTTTTTTTGCAACAGGAGGAGGAATGATAGTAGTTCCAGCCTTAGTGTATTTATTAAGTGTAGAGGAATCACAAGCAAGAGCTACATCAGTTTTTGTTATATTACCAATGGTTATAACAAGCGGTATTTTTTATTATAAAAATGATTATATAGATTGGAAAATTGGCATTCTTTGTGCTATTGGTGGAGTTGTAGGTGGATATATAGGATCTAAATTGTTAAAAAAAGTGCCAGACAAATATTTAAAAGTTGCTTTTACATTTTTTTTAATTTATGTATCTATAAGAATGATATTTTTTTAAATTTAAGGAGAATTAGATGTTTGAAATCTTAGTTGGGTTTATATCTGGAATTGTAAGTGGAACAGGAATGGGAGGAGGAACAATTCTAATTTTATGCTTATCTATGTTTATGGGAATTGAGCAACATGTAGCACAAGCAACTAATTTAGTGTTTTTTGTACCAACATCGATTGCAGCAATTATTGTAAATATAAAGCAAAAAATGATAGATTTTAAAATTGCAATACCAATAATGATTTCTGGAATACTTGGAGCAGTAATTGGAGCAATGGTATCATCTAAAACAGATGTAAGCCATTTAAGAAAATATTTTGGAATTTTTTTAGCAATAATTGCAATAAGTGAAATATATTCTTTAACAAAACAGTATATATTTGATAAAAAAAGCCATAATAAAAATATCAAAAAATAAAATTAAGGAGGCCATATTATGAATATGAAATTTGTTAAAGGAATGGTTATGGGAACAATATTATCAGCAGGAGTAGTTATGTTATATAAAGAAAATAACAGCATGAATAAAAAGAAAATGATAAAAAAGGGAAGACAATTTGTAAAAAAAATGGGAATAATTTAATTATTCCCATTTTTTTTACATAATATTAATAAAAGAATAATTAACTATAATAGTATGATTTATATTAAATATCAGAAAAATAAAAATATAAAATTATAAGAATAGTACTTACAAAAAACAAATTTATATCCATAGAAAAGCAGATATGAGCGATACTTTATCTGACTTACTATAAGTATATAAAAATAAACTCATAGTGGCAATAGCTTTATAGGTAAATACTTTATTAAAACCTAATACATTATATAAGGAGATTTATATAAGTGATAAATAATTAGTTTTAAATTGTGAATTATTATCACTTTTTTGTCGAATATTCATATTATATATTAAGCTATATGCTAATTAATTATAAGGAAGGTAGATTTTTATGGATTTTGAAAAAACATGTTGTCCAGTTGTAGAAGTTGATGGAGCTATTGCATGTGGTAAACAATTTGATCTTGATATAACTTTACCATGTGATAATAGAAATGTAATTTATGGTGTTATAAAAGATTGTTATAAAGAACCAGTTTGTGATGCAGTTGTTAAACTTATAGAAGTAGTTTGCGAATGTGGTAAAGAAGAAAGAAGACCTGTTTCTCATACTTTTACTAATGAAGATGGAGAATTTGTTTTCGGACCTCTTTGTCCAGATAAAAAATATGAAATAAATTTCTGGGTAGATCAAGTAAAACATGTAAAAGTATGTGCTAGATGTGGTCATGAAGGAAAATGTTTAAAAGGTGTTTGCATGGATAAATGTGACTGTGTTATAGACCATAAACCATGTCATGACAAATGTCACCGCGATTGTTCAGAAGATAGTTGCTCATGTGAAGAATGCTAATTTGAATTTAGCTTATTAAACCAACTAAAGTAGAAGAGTAAATCTTCTACTTTAGTTTATTCTTTTTTGTCTAATTTATTATAACCTATCTAGCTAGATGTAAATAATTTCAAAACATGTTACAGATATGGGGGCTATGTTTTTTATTTTATTAAAATTTTCATAATAAAAATTCTACAATAAAATGCAATAATTTTTATTGAAAAAAAGTACAATATGTGGTATAACAAGTATAGAAAATAAATTGCAAAGGAATGAATGAAAATGAAAGATAAAAAGGATAAAAAACAACTATTTGTTAAAATAATGGCAGGTGTACTTGCAGGAATATTTATAATTGTTTCAGCAGGAACAGTAATTTATTATTTATTTGCCTAAAAAGAAAGAAAAATGAGGTATACATATGATAGATGGTTTTAATATATCATTACAAAATATATTTAATCAAAATATAATGGAATATTTAAATATGCTACAAGAACACCCTATACGATTAATAACTTTAATTGTAGACGTATCAATAGTAGTATTAATAGGAATAAAATTATTAAAATTTGCAAAACTTTCACGAGCATGGCAACTACTTAAGGGAATTGCATTTTTAGTAATTGCAACAGCTATTAGTGGATTTCTAGATTTAAAAATTTTAAATTTCATTTTGTCTTCTATTATGACATGGGGAGTATTTGCACTTTTAGTAATATTCCAACCAGAACTAAGACGAGGATTAGAACAACTAGGAACTAATAAATTTACTAAATTTTTTGGAATAGATAAGGATATTGCAACAAAAACTAAAGAAGACATTTATAAAATAGTAATAGCAGCAAGCGAGCTTTCTAAAACTAAAACAGGTGGTTTAATTGTAATTGAAAGAGATATACAAATAAGAGATATTATATCTACTGGAATAGAAATAAATTCAGAAGTATCTCCACAGTTATTAGTAAATATATTTGTACCTAATACTCCATTACATGATGGAGCAGTAGTTATTAGCAATAACAAAATTGTAGCAGCAGCCTGTATGTTACCTCTTGCAAGCGATACAGATATTGCAAAAGAATTAGGAACAAGACATAGAGCAGCAATAGGAATTTCTAAAGAATCAGATGCAATTGCGATTGTCGTTTCAGAAGAAACAGGAAAAATTTCTATTGCAAAAGATGGTACTTTAATTGCAGATGTTAAAGAAGATGCATTAAAGAAAATATTAATTAAGAGTGTTGTAACAAAAAGATTTGGAGATGATAGACCCAATAAAATGGGAAAATTTAAAAATGTGAGATTTGGTTTTAAAAATAATAAAAAAATATCTTAAAAAGAAGTTCAAATATGAGCTTCTTTTTTTTGCTTTAGAATTAACATATAACCTTTCGAAGATTTTTTCATAGAAAAAGCAAAATATTATGTAATTAATTAGCTCAGTGGTTAACTTAATTGAATTAATTTGAAATGCAACATTTATAGTGAGTTTAAAGGAATAAACAAATCTTATTTAATTTCATTAAAAAATAAATTGTCGAAAACTTTTTATAAATCGCTAAAACTTCCTATGTTTCGCTATTGGAAAAAATTTACAATTGAGATATAATAACAAAAAAGGTTAGGGGGAAGAATATGAATTCGAGATATGTAGATAAGGACAAGTTATTGCTTTTTGAAATTACAGAAGAAATAGATCATCATACAACAGAAAAAATAAGGAGGAAAATGGATAATGAAATTCAAAGATATATGCCAAAAAGAACTGTATTTGATTTTGATAAGGTTACTTTTATGGATAGTGCCGGAATAGGTATGCTAATAGGTAGATATAAAGTTGCAAGAATGTTAGGCGGAAGCGTTGAACTTATAAATGTTAGCCCAGGTATTAAGAAAATTTTTGAAATGTGTGGTGTTTTAAAGATAATTCCTATTGTAGATAATAAAAGGGCTGTGTGAATTAGGTTTTTTAGGAGGTATAAGATGAAAAGTATATATGAAAATGAAATGAAAATAGAGTTTGTTAGTAAGTCCAACAATGAGGCATTTGCACGTATTAGTGTAGCAGCATTTGCATCTCAGCTAGACCCTACAATAGAAGAACTATCAGACATAAAAACAGCTGTATCTGAAGCTGTTACTAACTGTATAATTCATGCATATGAGGATGTAGAGGGCATAATTAGTATTACATGTAAACTGTTTGCAAATTCTATTATTATACAAATTGCAGACAATGGAAATGGTATAGAAAATGTAGAGGTTGCAAAAGAGCCACTTTATACTTCTAAACCAGATTTAGAAAGGTCTGGTATGGGATTTACTATTATGGATAGTTTTATGGATGAAGTAAAGATTGAATCTATTTTAGGATTAGGTACTAAAGTTACCATGAAAAAGATTATTAAAAACAAAGAAGAATTATCGTCAGAATGTGATGAAGATGAGAATCCTAAAGTTTTTGGTTCTTTTAGAATATAAAGGTGTGTGATGATTACATATGTATGAAAATAATATACAAAATATAATTAAAGCTCAAGCTGGTGATGAACAGGCTATGACAGATTTACTAGAAAATAATAAGGGCTTAATTTGGAATATAGTTAAAAGATTTACAGGTCGTGGGCATGAAACAGAGGACATTTATCAAATTGGGTGTATGGGTTTTATTAAAGCAATTAAAAGATTTGATACAAGCTTCGAGGTACAAATTTCTACATATGCAGTACCATATATATTAGGTGAAATAAAAAGATTTATACGTGATGATGGAGCCATTAAGGTTAGTAGAAGTACTAAAGAGCTTGCTATGAAGATTTTGGATTTGCAAAGAGAGTATTTAAATAAAACAGGTCAAGAAATTTCTTTATCGATGTTATCTAAGGAACTCAAGATTTCAAAAGAAGAAGTAAGTTTTGCCCTTGATTGTTTAAAGCCTGTTACATCTATTTATGAAGAAACAGGAGGAAATGATGATGATAGGGCTATTGTAGATAGACTAACAGATAATAAAGACGAGGCAAGTATAATAACTGATAGACTTGCAATAAAGCAGTTAATTGAGAATTTAAATGCAAGGGAAAGACAGGTTATTTTACTTAGATTCTTTAAAGATAAAACTCAAGCTCAAGTGGCTCAAGTTTTAGGTATTACCCAAGTTCAAGTTTCTAGAATTGAAAAAAAGATTTTAAGTTCTATGAAACTTAAACTTACATCTTAGATTAATATTGTGGAGTTGATTTTTTGAGAAGGGTTGTTTTGACTGTATTAGGACTAGTTGTGGTTACTTTTGTTATTCCAATTATTTTTACAAGAAGTAGAAAAACGGTTGAGGTTTCAAAAGTAGAGAATGCAAATGATATTGGTTATGAAAATACTATTAAAGAAAATGATAAAATAATAGAAAATAATTATGACTATGGTAAGTATGCAAGTATCAAATTGCTTCATGCAGACAATAATCAAATTGAAGAAATAAAAATAGATGAATATTTATATGGTGTTGTTTCTGCTGAAATGCCAGTTGATTTTGAAGTTGAGGCATTAAAAGCGCAAGCAGTCGTTGCAAGGACATATACATTGTTTAAAATAGCTAATAATAAAGCAAAACATGTAGATGCAGATATTTGTGATAGTGCAGCATGTTGCCAGGCATGGATTTCTAAGGACAAAAGGCTTGAAAAGTGGGAAGCAAATGTAGCTAGTACTAATTGGGAAAAAATTGTTAATGCTGTTAATGCAACTTGTGGAAAAATTATTACATATAATAGAGAGCCAATTAATGCTTTTTTTCATTCAAATAGTGGTGGAATGACAGAGGTACCTGTTAATGTGTGGGGAGGAAGTGGTTATCCATATTTACAAGTTGTAGAAACTTCAGGAGAGGATAATTATTCACAGTATAGTTCAGAGGTATGTTTAACTAAGATTGAATTTGTTAATAAAATTAAAGAAAAGCATTCAAATTTGGAAATAGATTTTTCACTAGATAACTGCATAGAAGTTAGTGAAAAGACTAGTAGTGGTAGAGTAAAAACTTTAAAAGTTGGAAATCTTAATTTAGCAGGTGTTGAGATAAGAACTATACTAAATTTGAGATCTACAAATTTTGAAGTTAATATTGATGGAGAAAATATTAAATTTTCTGTAATTGGATATGGACATGGTGTGGGAATGAGCCAAACAGGTGCAGATGCTTTAGCAAAACAAGGAAGCTCATATGAAGAAATTATAAAGCATTTTTATGTTGGAGTTGAAATTGAAAATATGTAATTAATTTGTATAAATCTTCAAAATAAGGAAATACTTTTACTAAATATAAATTTAGGAGGAGTTAGAATTATGAGAAGACAAAATAGAGCACGGAGATAATAAAGAGAATCAAAAAAATATGTTGTATTTAGGAGGAAGTATTTTAGGAATTGCCATTATAGCTTTTGTGATAGTATATTTTGTATATGGAAATAATTTAGACAAACAAAATTCAAAAATAGATACAGAAAAATTAGCAAGTTTAGTGCAAAATACTACAGATAATGAGAAATCAGAAGAGACAAGTTCACAAATGGGAAAGACTGTAGAAGAATCTAAAAATGATACACAAGTAAATCAAATACAAAATACTACAAGTTCTAATACCACTAGCCCAAAAGATACAAAACAATCAAGTGGAAGTAATAGTGTTAATACAAATACTACCCAAAAAGTAAAAGAACAAACAAACAAAACTACTAAAAAAGAGGAAAATAAGCAAGAAGAAGCAAAAACAGAGAATAAACAAGAACAAACAAGTTTTATAAAACCTGTTGAAGGTGAAATTGTAAAAGCATTTGCCAAAGATAATTTACTATATTCTGAAACATTAGGTGAATGGACAACACATTTAGGAATAGATATTAAAGCAGAAAAGACAACAGTAGTAAAAGCAGCATGTGCAGGTAAAGTAAAATCTATAAAAAATGATCCAAGATATGGTTTATCTATAATTATTGAACATGCAGATGAATATGAAACATTATATTCAAATTTACTAACATCTGAATTTGTGCAAGTAGGAGATGAAGTAAAACAAGGTCAAACAATAGGAACAGTAGGAAACACAGCAACTTTTGAAATTGCAGATGAAGCTCATTTACATTTTGAAATAACAAAAAATGGTGAGAAAATGGATCCAAATATATTTATAAAATAGAGGGTGCCCCATAAATAGGAAATCCTAACCCAAAAATCCAGTTGTATTTCAACTGGATTTTTGGTCTTATAATTTTTTTCGTAAAATTATAAAAAATGTATTACATAATTTACCATTTTTTTAGATGTTTATTTCTGTTTTCTATATCTTTTTTTATGCATTTTACTTATATTGACAGCTATACAAAGTAAGTAAAATTCTGTTATTGTTTAACATAAAAAATTCAAAGGATTTTAAAATTTATATTTCCACCAAAACACAATATTGACAAGTTGCCAATATTATTTTATAATTAAAGAAAGAAGTGATTTTATGGTAGTATTTTCCTATCAGGATTATTTGGCTTGTAAAAAAATTATTAGTTCTAATTTATATGTAAAAGAAGATAGTTCTAATTATTATATAAGTACAAGTAATGCTATTCATAATGTACATGATGCTTTATATAGAGATTTATTAAACGATAAAAAAGAATTATGCACATTTTTGAAAAATTTTATTAATTATGATGTTTCATGTAATGAAATTAGTAAGTACAATACTTCATTTATTACTAATGAATATGAATCCAGATACACAGATGTTATTTACAAATTAAAAAATAAACCTATATATATTCTTATAGAGCATCAATCGTATATTGATAATAGTATTTCTTATAGAATTTTTGATTATTACAGTTTGATTCTAAGAGATACTATTGACAAAGAAAATATAAATAAAAAAGATTACAAATTTCCACTAGTTATTCCTATTGTATTTTATACAGGAGCAAAGAATTGGAAATTAAAACCTAATATAAAAGAAAAGCAGTACAATTTTGGTAGCGAAATTGGCAAATTAGACATTGAATATTACTTTATAAACACTAACCAATATTCAACAGATGAACTCCTAAAAATGAAGTCTTATGTTTCATATGTCATGGCTATTGATAAATGTACATCTACTGAAAAGCTACTTAATATTATTAACAAATTGTCTATTATATTAGACAACAATGAACACAAAAAATACACAAAACGTATAATTAAATATATTTTAAATGCACAATTTGATAAAGATACAACAGAGATGTTGTTAAATAAATTTAATGAAAGGAATGATGTTACTATGAAATATGTTTGGGACTATATTAAAGAAGATCAAGAAAGAATTGCCAAAGAATTACTTGCAAAAGGAACTATGAATGGCAAACGTGAGGGTAAACTTGAAGGAGAATTAGAATGTAAATCTAAATTTGTTAAAAACATGTTAAAAAATGGCGAAACAATTGAAAAAATTAGATTATATACTGGAGCTACTAAAAAAGAAATTGAAAAAATTCGTAATGAATTGGCTGTTTGCTAATTGAAAAGCTAATATTATTAATTTATGAGAAAACATGTATAGAGACGAGCAATGCTCCCAGGCTTAGAAGGTATATATGTTTTTAATGATATCTTAATTGATTCTTGATATATGCGAATTACCTGCGCAAATAAGTGCAAAAATTTATGAACGTAAATTTATAAAGTAAAGTATGTAATAATTTATTGTTATATTATTTATTTTTTTGTTATTTTATGGTAAGATTTTAGCATTATTAATATTAGTTTAGGAGAAATTTATGTTAGAATAGAAAAATATGAATATATAGAAGAAAAGGAATGATTTATTGGACATATGAAGAAGAGAATGGTTTTTATAAAGCAAATATTGAAAATTTTGCTGATATGCTAAAACTAATAGAAGATTCATCATACTATATAGAAAGATTAAAAGAATAGTGATATATGAAAGAATATCTAAATTGAAACAAAAAAATTGGAGGATTACTTATGGATAAAAATCTAATAAATAATTTATTACTAAAAAAAGAGTTAAGATTTAATTCCTATGGAAAATTAAAAATTTTGATGTTGTCTGATATTCAAGAAACATTAAATTATGATAAAAGAACATTAAATGCAATAAATAAAATTATTGAAGTAGAAAAACCAGACTTAGTTATATTAGGAGGAGATAATTGTGATGGAACAGTTTTAAAAACTGAAAAAGAATTAAGAGAATATTTAGACATATTTTCAACACCGATGGAAAGTAGAAAAATACCATGGGCTCATGTTTTTGGAAATCATGATCATGATATAGAAGTGGATGACATTAAAAAAACAAAAATATATGAAGAATATGAATATTGTATTTCAAAGCATACTGAGAATATATATGGTACTACTAATTTTGTTTTACCTATTAAATATTCAAATAAGAACCAAATAGCTTTTAACATTTGGGGATTGGATAGTAATAATCTAATAGTAAACTCAAATATGGAAATAGATAAAAATATGGATTTATTAAAGAAACCTTCTATATCATGTAGATGGGATGTTGTACATTTTGAACAATTAGAATGGTATTGGAATAGTTCTAAGGAAATAGAAAAATATTGTAATAAAAAAATTAATGGAATTCTATTTATGCATATTCCACCATGGGAATTTCAATACATAGTAGAAAACCCAGAATACACAAATGCAAAACGGTAGCATGGAAGAAGTAATGAAAATAGGTATGTTCAATTCAGGTATTTTCTCAACAATTTTACAGAGAAATGACATAAAATGCATTGCTTGTGGACATAGTCATAATGATTGTTTTGAAGGAGAGTTTTGTGGAATTAAAATGTGCTTAGATGCTTGTGCTGGATATAGCCCTTATGGAACAGATAAATTAAGAGGTGGAAGGATATTTGAAATAGATGAAAATAATACTAGTAAAATAAAAACATATATGGTTCATTATAAAGATTTATACAGATGTTTATAATAAAACTAAGCATCTACAAAAAGTGTATTAACTCATTTTTAGGACAAATCAACAAAATTAGATGAAAATTTAAAAACACAAACAGAGATAGCAAAGTCAATAGAGATATCAATATCTTATATTAGTAGATAGTTCAAGAACTTATAAAACTAAATATTTTAACAAAAATAAAAAATAGGAAATAAGTTTAATAATTTAGAAAAACGAGAATTGAATATGTAAAAATCTCATCATAAATGTACTAAAAGTATTAAATCAGACATAGTATTAAAAGAAAGTTGGTGAGAATTTTGAAAAAGAGTTTGAAGATTACATTTATTAATCCTAATACAGAAGAGCAAATAGTACAAGCTATGGCTGGAGTCCTAGCATATAATTTAGCTGAGAAAGATGAAAAGATAAAATTTGATTATAACAATTCAAATACTTGTCAAAATTTTCACGAAGAAACAGAAGATGAATTATAAATATAGAATAAAAAGATGGTAAATATTCAATACTTTTTAATATTTCAAATACTAGCTATTTATTTTTCAAGCATTTGCTGTCTTAAAAATGAAAAAATATTCTTAAAGAATTTTTTCGTTAGTTCAAAACCATTGAAGGAGTAAGTATAAAAAGTCATAA